>JBBQRM010000503.1:0-2649 GCA_038214855.1 Rhodobacterales bacterium
GATAATCACCAGCTTCATGCCTGGCTTGATGCCTGCCATCAGCGTCGCCCCGATCCATCCGCCCGTACTCCTCGCAAGTCAGGCGACAAATCTCTGAAAACCCTTCCCATGCCGCAAGGTGACCTGCTCGTGACGCTCACCTTCCATCGGCAAGCACGAGCGTGGGCAAAGCTGCACCAAAGGCCCGAGCTTGCCCTCACAATGCGGAGGTAGGACGCCGTCGCAGAGGGTCGTCGTGTCGTGCTGGACGTAGTTGCCCGAGCCGGTTCGGCTCCGACCCACTATCGGAGTTGCAGTTCGTTACTGCCGGTGGGGTGGCTCGATGAGCCATTGGCCGCGGTCGTGGGGGCAGCGGAGATCCCGATCTCGTCTCTCGGCATCAGGGGTGAGCCCATGCGGCCCGATTGGGCAATGTGAACCGGGCACCCCGGAATGACCGAAGCCGGCTCGGCGCCGATCGGCCATGGGAGGCCGAACGTGTAGCCGCTCCCGGGCAAGCTCGCAGCGACAGGCGCACCCGGATCGAGTTCGCGTACACGATGTCGCCGGCCGATCCCGATTGCGGTTCCGGATGGAGAGGCTCGGGATGCCAGACAGCATGCCTGACCGCCGAAGGCTCGATCCGGCCATGAACCAGCCGGAGTTTTGCCTCCGGAGAAGCGCTCCCTCCAAGGGGCGTCCCCCGCAATGCGGCGGCGCGGTCGCCTGCAGCCGCAGTCGCAAATCCTCCAACATCCTCCACCCCCGGGATGAGGATCACGGGGAAGGGCCTGTAACTCAAGCAGACAATGCCGCTAGGGTGAACAGCACCCGGACCAGGCGCGGCCCCTGTTCCAAGCGGTGACATCCTCGGCTCACGGTTTCAGCCGCGCCCCCTGCCCTGCCCGCTGCGTCGCGGACAAGCGCTGCGCCTGCACCGCCGCTACGCGCTCGCCCTCGCGCACGGCCTGCACCGCGCGGCCGATCTCGGCCAGGGCACTCCGCTCAGTCGAAGCGATCGCTGCGCCGGCAACGGTTCCGGTTCGGTCGAGTGCCCGCAGACCCTCGGGCCCGAACCTCCTCTCGACGGCCGCCATGAACCGGTCGATCTCGCCGGCGACTTGCGCGTCGGCTCGCAAGACGTCCCAGGCCCCTGCCCGGCCGGTCCGATCCTGCGCCGCGGCGAGCGTCCCGATCGCGGCTTTCGCTTCCACGGACAACCTCGGCACGCCGGTCGCCGCCGCCGCGCGCAGCGCCTCATGCTCCGCCGTGTGCTCCGCCGCGGCTTTGGCCTCCGCCGCTCCGATCCGGCTCACCGCCGGCCCCACAGCCTGCGCCACCTTCTCTGCCTGCGCCCGCGCCCGCCGTGCCGCCCCGCCGGCAAGCAGCCCGGTGCGCCCGCGCAACTCCCCGAGCTGACCAGGATCGCTATCGACCCGCCGCGCCGCCGAGGTCGGCCCATGCGACTTGACGAGCTCGTCGAGCCGGATCCGCACCGCGTCCGGATCCCGGAACGTGCCCTCGAGGTAGCGCCCCAGAGCCCCGCGCTCGCGCCGCACGTCCGCATTGGCGGCGACCGCGGCCGCCAGGTCGCCGCGCTCGAGCGGCGCGGCTGGTGCCTGCGGCGCGATCAGCCAGCGCTGGTCACCGACTGCGCTCTTGGACTCCGCCATCCGCTCGGTCGATCGCGCCACGAGTTCCCCGCCCTCCTGCGCCACCTCGGGCTCGGCCACCGGCCGCACCTCGGCCGGCAGCTCGTCGCGCGTCGCCCAGACGAGCGACGCCGACCGCACCTCGCCGCGGCTCATCTGCCGCGCGAGCTGGCCGAGGTCGCGCGCCGTCTCGGTCGCGGCGAAGATCACCGCAGACTCGCGCTGCCGGGTCAGCGCCACGTAGGACGCGGCCTGCCGCCAGTGGTGCGAATGGTAGAGGTAGGTGTGGTCGAGCGTCTTGCCCTGGCCCTTGTAGATCGTCCCGGCATAGCCGTGCCGGAAGCCGTCGAACTCCGACACAAGCCAGCTGACCTCCCTGCCCTTCCCGTCCGCCGCATTCAGTCTGGCGCTGACCCGGCCGGTGTCGGCGTCGATCGCGGTAATCACCCCGGCGTTGCCGTTGTAGATGCCCACGCGCCTGTCGGTGTCGGTGAATTGCACCCGGTCCCCGACCGCGAACCCCGCCGCCCCGTGCTTCGTCTCCAGTCGCACGTCGGTGTCGAGCTCGCCCCGGTCGCGACGCACCGCGCGCAGGTCCGCATTCAGCGCATCGACCTCCTTGTTGGTATAGGCGAACACGAAGCGGGTGGCGCCCGGATCGGAGCCTGTGTCGGCCTTCCACCGGTCCACCAGCCGCGCCCGCGCCTCGTCCTGTCGCCCCGACCAGTCGAGCGCACCGTGGCGCGCGAAGGCCCGCACCGCCGCCTCCACCCGCCCCTCGGCCATGTCCCGCGCCGCCTGCCGCTGCCAGTCCACGCGCTGCCGGGTCACTTCCGTGATCTCCGCCGAACCGTGCCGCTGGCGCAGCTCGGCGAAGAGCCCGCCGCGCTCGATCGAGGCGAGCTGCCGGTCGTCGCCGGCGAGGATCACCTTGGCGCCGCTGCGCCGCGCCTCCGCCAGCAGCTCGCCCGTCACCCGCGCGTCGCACATCGCCGCCTCGTCGACGATGACGAGCGTG
>JBBQRM010000504.1:0-2645 GCA_038214855.1 Rhodobacterales bacterium
TCACCAGCTTCATGCCTGGCTTGATGCCTGCCATCAGCGTCGCCCCGATCCATCCGCCCGTACTCCTCGCAAGTCAGGCGACAAATCTCTGAAAACCCTTCCCATGCCGCAAGGTGACCTGCTCGTGACGCTCACGTTCGAACCAGCTCTCCGCGCGCCACGCTTCCGACAGCCGCCGCTCGAACCAGCCTGGCCCATATAGCGCATGCAGCTCGGGGATGTTGGCGACGCTCTGCTGCGCGAACACCCAGACCGGATCGCCGCTCGCGGGCTTCAGCCGGTTGAGCCTCAGCGGCACCGGGCGGTCCCCGAGGTCGAAGATCGTCAACCGCAGGCTGCGCCGCGGCTCGCCGGCCAGCGGAACCCGGTCAGAGGCGCCCTGCAGCAGCGCGTCGGGCCGGTCTGGCAGCTCGTCCCAGTCGATCCAGTAGCGCCGTTCGATCACCTCGGCGAGCATCCGGGCGAGCGCAGGTCCGAGCTCGGGCTGGTCGGCCGGGTCTATCCCGCTCAGGTCGAGCATCTGCGCAGCGAGCGGGTAGTCCTCGGCGCGGGATGCCTCGAGGAAGCTCTCCATCGAGCCCTGGGGCGTGCTGCGGTCCAGTCCCTCCGGCGCCGGAGGCAGGCCCGCGTTCACCGTCTCGACCTCGAACCAGCGGCTCGGCTCCTGCGCGACGGCAAATGCCAGAGACAGCGACAGCGCCACGAGGACGGTCGAGATCAGACGAAGTGGCGCTATGCGTTCCATCCCCGGCCCTTACCCCAGCGCGCGCCCGGGACCAATGCGCGGTCCGAGGGACGGTAAACGTTCGCCGCCGCGGCCCGGTCAGATCAGCGCGAAGCGCGCGCCGGCCGAAAGATCCCCCTCCGGCCGCACCACCCCACGCTCGACCAGATCGATCAGATGCGCGAGCACGTTCCGCGCCGCCGCCGGCCGCAGCGCCGGATCGAGCCCCACGTAGATCTCCGCGACCAGCGCGGCCGCGTCAGCGGGGTCGGCGCGGAGGGCGCTCAGGATCTGCGCCTCGCGCGCCGCCCGATGCGCGAGCTGCTGCGCGAGCAGCGCCTGCGGGTCGCCCACCGGCGGGCCGTGGCCGGGATAGAAGACCCGTGCATCGCACGCCTGCAGCCGGCGCAGGCTCGCCAGAAACGCCCCGAGATTGCCGTCGGGCGGCGAGATCAGCGTGCTCGACCAGCCCATCACCGTGTCGCCGGTGAAGATCGCCTGCCCCTCCGCCCAGTCGAAGCACAGATGATCGCCCAGATGCCCCGGCGTGTGCAGCGCCGTGAGCGTCCAGCCCGGCCCCGCCACCGTCTCGCCTTCGTCGAGCCTGCGGTCGGGGGCAAAGCCCCGATCGATCCCCTCGCCGCCGCCGATCCCGCCCGCCGCCGCGAGCGCCGCCATCGCGAGGCTGCGCGCCGCCGCCGGGTCGCCCCAGCTCAGCACCTCGCCGCCCAGCCGCCCCTGCACCGCCCGCGCACCGGCGCTGTGGTCGCGGTGCGCGTGAGTGACGAGAATGACCGCCAGCCGCTCGCCCGCGAGCTCTGCTTCGAGCGCGGCCAGATGGCGCGCATCCTCGGGGCCGGGGTCGATCAGCGCGACCTCGCCTTTCCCGACGAGATAACTGCGCGTCCCGGCGAAGGTCATCGGCGAGGGGTTCGGAGCGGTCAGCACCCTCAGGCCGGGCGAGAGCCGCTCGACCGTCCCAGCCCGCGGCGCGGTTCCGTCGCCCATGGCTCTGCCCTCGCGGCGCTTTTCGTTGCGCGGGACCGGGCGCCCGCGTAACCCTCCATGGGCGATGAGCCCGTGGCATGTCAAAACCCTTCTGCCCCGCAGCCTCTTCGGCCGCGCGCTCGCGATCCTGATGGTGCCGATCGTCGTGCTCCAGCTGGTCGTGGGCTTCGTCTTCTTCCAGCGCCACTACCAGCGCGTGACCGAGCAGCTGACCCACGGCGTCGCGCTGGAGCTCGCCACGGCCATCGCCCAGATCGAAGCCGCGCCCCCGGGCGAGCGGGCCGGGCGGCTGGCCGACCTCTCGGTCCCGCTCGACATGACGCTCCGCCTCGACGAGGGCGCGGGGATCACGCCGTCGCTTGGCCGCGCGCGCACCCACCGGAGCGGCGGCGAGGTGGCCCCCCCCCGGCGCCGGGGACTCGCCCGGCCGCGGGCGGTCGATCTGGCCTCCGACAGCCGCGTCGCGCGCATCCGCGTGGCCATACCCGAAGGTGTGCTCGAGGCGCGGGTCCCGCGCAGCCGGCTCGCCACGTCGAACCCGCACCAGCTGCTGGTGCTCATGGTCGCGGTCTCGCTGGTGCTGACCGCGCTCGCGGTCGTGTTCCTGCGCAACCAGGTCCGGCCGATCCGCCGGCTCGCCGAGGCCGCGGAGGCGTTCGGCAAGGGCCGCAGCACCTCCTTCCGCCCCGCGGGCGCCGAGGAGGTCCGCCGCGCCGGCGCTGCCTTTCTGTCGATGCGGGCGCGGATCGAGCGCCAGATCGAGCAGCGCACGCAGATGCTGTCGGGCGTCAGCCACGACCTGCGCACGCCGCTGACCCGCATGAAGCTGACGCTGGCGCTGCTCGAGGAGAGCTGCGAGGTGGAGGATCTGCGCCAGGACGTGGTCCAGATGAGCCGGATGCTCGACGACTTC
>JBBQRM010000505.1:0-2638 GCA_038214855.1 Rhodobacterales bacterium
TGATCCGCATGGGCTTCGAGACGCTGGTCGAGGCCGGCTACGACCCGGAGATGGCCTATTTCGAGTGCCTGCACGAGGTGAAGCTGATCGTGGACCTGATCTACGAGGGCGGCATCGCCAACATGAACTATTCGATCTCCAACACCGCCGAATACGGCGAATACGTGTCGGGGCCACGGGTCTTGCCGCGGGAGGAGACCAAGGCGCGGATGCGGGCGATCCTCGCGGACATCCAGTCGGGCAAGTTCGTGCGCGACTTCATGTCCGAGAACTCGGTCGGCCAGCCGTTCTTCCGCGGCACAAGGCGGATGAACGACGCGCACCAGATCGAGCAGGTCGGCGAGAAGCTGCGCGGGATGATGCCATGGATCTCCGAGGGTCGGATGGTCGACCGAGCCAAGAACTGAGGCCCGGGGCGGGGCAAAATCCTTTCCACGTGGTTAATGACATATGGAATTTCCCTTTAGATCAATGACTTGCCAGTTTGCTCAACCTTGAGCAGGCTGGCGCCTCTGCCGGCTGATCGATGATGGACGACCTGACCCTCGCCACCCGCCCCGGCCTGCCCGACGCGCTCCGGGTGCTGGTCGAGCGCTACCCCCGCGGGGGCTGGGAGCCTCATCCCGCCTTCGACGGGCTGACGCGCTTCTGGCTCGACCGCCACCTGATGTTCCGGGCGGCCCAGGCGCGGCTGATCGGCGATACAAGGGGCTTTCTCGACCACGCCCGCGACCCGCGGCGCTTCGCGGCCGAGCTGAACCGCCTGGCGGGCTTCTTCGTCGGCGAGCTGCACGCCCATCATAACGTCGAGGACGTCCACTACTTCCCGCTGCTCGCGTGCAAGGAGCCGCGGCTGGAGCGCGGCTTCGCCCTGCTCGACGCCGATCATCACGCCATCGACCCGGAGCTGCAAGCGCTGGCACAGCAGACGCAGGCAGTGCTGGCAGCGCTGGGACGCGGCGAGGCCGCCGGCGCGGAGGCAGGCATCCTGCTCGCGACGCTGGAGCGCCTCGCGCGGCTGCTAGACCGGCATCTGACCGACGAGGAGGAGATCGTGGTGCCGGTGATCCTGCACCACGGCGGCGCCGGCCTCTGACGAGGCTGGCGAGCAGGCGCTAGTCGACGAGCGCGCCGTAGACGAGGTTCTTCCACAGAAACCGCGTGTGCTGTCGTGGGCTGGGGGCCGCGGCCATGAAGACCGCGACGAGGTCCTCGGCCGGGTCGATGGTGAAGCTGGTGCCGCCGGCACCCGCCCACATCGCGTCGCCGGTCGAGCCGGGCGCCCATGAGACGCCCTCCTGGCGGCGCACCCCGAAACCGAGGCCGAAGCCGTAGCCCGGCCCGGTGGTAGGGAACGGGTCGCCCTCCAGGTTCACGATGTGGTCGGAGAGCATCAGCTCGACCGAATGCGGCGAGAGCAGGCGCGTGCCGTCGAGCTCGCCCTCGTTCAGGATCATCTGGGCAAAGCGCCAGTAATCCTCCGCCGTGGTGACGGTGCCGGCGCCGCCGAGCCGGTAGCGCAGGCCGGGATCGGCCTCGACGCGCGCCCATCGCCAGCTCGCTTCCTTCTGTGGATCGGCGTCGAGCGCGTCGGCGAGGCGGGGCAGGTCCTCCTCGGCCACCTGAAAGCTCGTGTCCTCCATGCCGAGCGGGGTGAAGATCATCTCGTCGAGGAGCACGTCGAGCTGCTTACCCGTGACACGCTCGAGCAGCACGCCGAGCACATCCGTGGAGAGCCCGTAGTGCCAGCGGGTGCCGGGCTGGTAGACCAGCGGGATCCCGGCGAGGCGGGAGATGAACTCGTCGGGCGAGACGTCGGTCTTGCGCGATTCGATGTCCGCCTCGTCGTAGGCGGCCGCGATCGGCGGCGGCACGTTGTTGGAATAGCCGAAGCCCGAGGTGTGGCGCAGCAGGTCCTGGACGCGAATCGGATTCTCCGCCGGCACCTCCGCGACGCTGCCGTCGGCGCCCGCGGCGAGCACCGTCATCTCCTCGAACTCGGGCATCCAGTCGGTGATCGGGTCGCGCAGGCTGAGCTTGCCCTCCTCTATCAGCATCATCGTCGCAGCCGAGACTAGGGGCTTGGTCATCGAGAAGTTGCGGAAGATCGCATCCTCGGTCATCGGCTCCGTCATCGCGGCGTCGAGGTAACCATGCGCCTCGAGATGCACGATCTCGCCGTTGCGAGCGATCAGGGTGACGGCGCCGGGCATCGTGCCCTTCTCGATCTCGGCCTGCATCACCGGACCGATACGGTCGAGCCGCTCCTGGGAGAAGCCCTGGCTACTGGGCGCGGTCTCGCTCACGCCGGCGGCTTGCTGGGCGTAAAGAGCCGTGCCCGGCAGGGCGGCGAGCCCGGCGGCGAGCACGAGCGACAGGATCGGTCTGTGTGGCATGCTTCCCCCATGGCCGGCGCCGAATCGTTCACGATGCGGCTTGCGGTAGGGAAGGTTAACGCGCGGTGCGAGCATCGCCTAGCGTGCCCTGCAGCCGGGGCTGCAGTGGCCTTGGCATTGTGCATCGACAAGCCGGGCGCGGCGGGATAGAGAGCCCCCCTCATCTTCGCGACCCCGGGATCCCGTCGTCATGGCAACCGTCATCCTCAGCATCCATCTGCTGCTCGCCTTCGCGCTGATCG
>JBBQRM010000506.1:0-2632 GCA_038214855.1 Rhodobacterales bacterium
AAGGTGTCATGGGCATGATGCCCGGCATGGGCAAGATGGCCAAGCAGATGGACGGCGCCGGCCTCGACGACAGGATGCTGCGCCGCCAGATCGCGCTGATCGATTCGATGACCAAGAAGGAGCGCCGCAACCCCGAGATCATGCAGGCGAGCCGCAAGCGCCGGGTGGCTGCCGGCGCGGGTCTCGAGGTGTCTGAGCTCAACAAGCTGATGAAGATGCACCGCCAGATGGCCGACATGATGAAGAAGATGGGCGGCATGGGCAAGAAGGGCCTTATGCGCGGCGGTCTCGGCGCGCTGCTCGGCCGCGGCGCGCCGAGCATGCCCAGCGGACCGCTCGGCGGCCCCGGAGGAGCCCCGGGCGGGGCGCTTCCCCCGGGGATGGCGCTGCCGCCGGGGCTGAGCGGGCTGGGGCGCAAGAAGTGATCCCGACGCTCACCACCGACCGGCTGATCCTGCGCGCACCGAGCCTCGCGGATTTCGGGCCCTTCGCGGCGCATTGCGCGTCGCCGCGCGCCGTGTTCGAGGACGGCCCGCTGACGCGCGCCGCGGCCTGGCGGGAGTTCGCCTCCGCCGCCGGGCAATGGCTCCTGCGCGGCTACGGCGCCTTCTCGATCGAGGACCGCAAGGGGGGCGGGTATCTCGGCGAGAGCGGCATCTTCCATCCGCCGCACTATCCCGAGCCCGAGATCGGCTGGACGGTCATGGCAGGGGCGGAGGGAAAGGGCATCGCCTTCGAGGCGGCATCGGCGGTCCGTGACTGGGCGTACGGCAGCCTCCGCCTGGGGGGGCTCGTCAGCTACATCGCCGAAGGCAACGCGCGGTCGATCGCGCTCGCGCGTCGGCTCGGCGCCCGCCTCGATCCGGCGGCGCCGCAGCCGGTGGACGACCCCTGCCTCGTCTACCGCCACCCGGGACCGGAGGCGCTGCGATGACCGAGGACACCGAGGCGCTGCTCGGCGGGCACCGCCGGTCGATCGACCGGCTCGACGCGATCCTCGTCTACACGCTCGCGGAACGGTTCAAGCACACCCAGGGCGTCGGCCGGCTCAAGGCCGCGCACGGGCTGCCGCCGTCGGACCCCGCGCGCGAAGCCGCCCAGATCGCCCGGCTGGAGACGCTGGCCGCAGACGCGGATCTCGATCCGGAGTTCGCCAAGGAATTCCTGAGCTTCATCATCTCGGAGGTCATCAGGCATCACGAACGCCATCTCGAAACCGGGCCCGCGCCCGTTCCCAACCCTGAATAGGAGACATCCCATGGCCATGAAGATCCGGCTCGCCCGCGGCGGGTCCAAGAAGCGCCCGCATTACTCGATCGTCGCCGCCGACAGCCGCATGGCGCGCGATGGCCGCTTCATCGAGAAGCTCGGCACCTACGATCCGCTGCTGCCCAAGGACGACGAGAACCGGGTGAAGATGGACCTCGAGCGGGTGAAGCACTGGCTCGGCCACGGCGCCCAGGCGACGGACCGCGTCTCGCGCATGCTCGAGGCCGCGGGCGTGCTCGAGAAGAAGGCCCGTGCGAACCCCAAGCGAGGCGAGCCCGGCAAGGCTGCCGTCGAGCGCGCGAAGTCCCGCGCCGACAAGGCCGCCTCGGCCGAGGCGCCCGCCGACGCCGCCGCCGAATAGGCCCGGCCGCGGCATGGCTTCGCCGCGCTTCTGGATCGGCGTGGCCGCGGCCGCGCATGTGGAGCGCGCGGTGCGCGAGGGCTTCTGCGCCTTCTCCCACGGCAGCGAGGCGGCGGCCGCGCGGCCCCGCCGCGGCGAGCACTTCGTCTACTATGCGCCGCGCAGGGACTTGGGCAGCGGCCCGGCGGTGCAGGCGTTCACGGCGCTGGGGACGATCGCCGACGACGCGCCTACGCTCCGCGACTTCGGCGCGTTCCAGGCGCCGGTCCGCCGCGCCGATTACGTCGCCGTCGATCCTGCACCGGTGCGGCCGCTCCTGGAGAAGCTCGGCTTCGTGCGCGACAAGCGCAACTGGGGCCTTGCCTTTCGCCGCGGCCTGTTCGCGGTCCCGGTCGAGGATTTTGCCGTGATAGAGGCGGCACTGACCGGTGGCCGCGCATGAGCGGGACCCGGCTCACCTGCGTCGGTGCGCTCGCCGGCGCCTGGGGGGTGCAGGGTGCGGTGCGGCTGAAATCGTTCTGCGCCGTGCCCGAGGCGATCGGGAATTACGCCCCGCTTCTGACCGAGGACGGGCGCAGCTTCGCCGTCACGCTGGTCCGGCCGCTGTCGGGCGCCTTCGCCGCAAAGCTCAGTGGCGTCGCCACCCGCGAGGCCGCCGAGGCGCTGAAGGGCACGCGGCTCTACGTGCCGCGCGACCGGCTGCCGGTGCTGGGGAACGACGAATATTACCACGCAGATCTGATCGGCCTCAGGGTCTTCGACACCGGCGGCGCCGAGATCGGCACGGTGCGCGCGGTGCTCGACCACGGCGCCGGCGATCTGGTCGAGATCGCCCGACCGGGCGCGGAGGCGCTGCTGCTGCCGTTCACGCGCGAGGCGGTGCCCACTGTCGATCCCGCGGCTGGACGCATGGTCATCGACCCGCCGCCCGGCCTCCTGGACGATGCGGATGGCTGAGCCCAGCCCCTGGACGGCGCGGGTGCTGACGCTCTTTCCCGAGAT
>JBBQRM010000507.1:0-2610 GCA_038214855.1 Rhodobacterales bacterium
GGGTTGATCACCGCGGCATGCGGTTGCACTCCCAAGAGGCGCCGGATCGCGGCGCTAGGTCATCCGGGGGGATCACATCATGACACGCACCAGCCTTGCCGAGCGCCAGGCGCCGCTCGAGCAACAACGCGCACGGCTGCAGCTCGAGGAGAACCGGGTGCGCGAGGCCGAGCGCAAGGCCCGGACACGAGGGCTGATCGAGGCCGGCGGGCTCGTCGACAAGGCGGGGCTGCTCGGGCTCGAGGCGAACGTACTCTACGGCGCTCTGCTGGCGCTTGCGGCAAGGGCCAGCGACGGAGCCCAGGTGGCACGCTGGGAGGCCGAGGGTGGGCGGGCCTTCGATCGCGAGGCAAAGGCGCGCGACGCAGCGAAGGAGCCGCTGGTCATCGTTTTGGCCGGCGCGCAACCGGCGACGGTGACGGCGCGCCTGCGGGGGCTTGGCTTCCGCTGGTCGAAGGTGCTGCAGCATTGGGAGGGCTTGGCGTCCTATGCCGAAGCCAAGGCGGCGGCGGACGAGCTTGGCGGAACATTGCGACGGGTCGGGCCGGACGTTCCGGTCGCGCCGCCGGGGGAGACGGGGGAACCGGCAGCATCCGGGGCGCAGACGGCAGAAGTCGACGCGAGCGCCAGCCGCACGTCCGCGCGTGCGGGCGCACCAGTCGGACCGGCGGAGTAGCTTTCGGGTGATTTCTCGCGCCGCCTGGGATCTCGGCAAGGCCGGGCTGAAGCTCGTGTTGCAGCTCTGGCCGCTCTGTTCGCCCTCCAGGGCAGCGTCTGGCTCTGGCGCGAAGGCGTGCTGAGCGCCGACATGGACCGCAGCTCGGCCGAGTACGCCTTCGCCTACGGCGCCTGGCCGAGCGCGGGGCTGGCGGGACCGATCCTGCTGATGGTTCTCGCGACCTCGTTGCACCGCGCCGGGACCGTCTCGCGCACGACGGCCCTTGGGAGCATCGGCGGCGGCGCGCTCGCACTCGTGCTGACCCTAAAGCCTGCCTGGGAGGATCTCGCGCCGCTTGTGGGTCTGGTGCCGCCGCTGGACCTGCTGGGCTCGATCCCCCTGCCATACGTCTCCGCGTTCCTCGTCGGGCTCTTCGGCATCGGGCTTGGGGTGCGCATCCTCACCGGCGATCGCCTCGGCGATGGCGGCGGCGGCGGCGGACTCTTCGCCGGCGGCGGCGGGCGTGGTCGCGTGACGCGCGCGCGCTCCGACAACCACGGCCATGCCGACCGGCTGAGCCTCACGAACGCCCGGCGGCTATTTCCCGGGCCCGACCCGCGCCACGGCGGCATCGTCGTCGGCGAGGCCTACCGCGTCGACGAGGACCGGGTTGCGCGCAAGCGGCCCTTCGACTCGGACGATCGGGCGACCTGGGGCGCGGGTGGCGCAGCACCCTTGCTGATCGATCCCTGCCGCACCGGATCGACCCATGCGCTGGTGCTCGCCGGCTCCGGCGGCTTCAAGACCACCTCGGTCGGCGTGCCGACGCTGCTCGCCTGGACCGCCTCGGCCGTGGTGCTCGATCCCTCGCGCCAGATCGGGCCGATGGTCGCGAGCTATCGCGAGGGGACCCTGGGGCAGCGCGTGGTGACGCTCGACCCCGGAGATCCCGGCAGCGGCGCGTTCAACGCGCTCGACTGGATCGATCCCACAGCACCACTGGCCGAGGCCAACATCGAGGCGGTGGCCACCTGGCTCGCCGGCGAGCCCGCGCGCGGGGCCAAGAGCGGCGGCGCCGAGTTCTTCCGCGATATGGGCAAGAGCCTGATCGCCTGCCTGCTTGCCGACCTGATGTGGGATCCTGAGCTGTCGCGGGAGGCGAAGACGCTCAAGCGCCTGCGCCAGGCGCTGGTGACGCCGGAGACCGAGATGCGCGGACGGCTTGGCGACATCCACGCCCGCTCCCCCTCGCCCCTCGCCCGCGATCTCGCCGGCACGCTGATGGGCCTGGTCGACGAGACCTTCTCCGGCGTCTATGCCAACGCCAACCAGGCGACGCGCTGGCTGTCGACCGCCGCCTACGCCGATCTGGTCTCGGGCGGCAGCTTCCACACCGCCGAACTCTGCGACGGCAAGCTCACGGTCTTCGTGCAGCTGCCGCTGAAGGTGCTGCAGGCGACGCCCGGCTTGGGGCGGGTGGTGATCGGCGCGCTGCTCAACGCCGCCTACGAGGCCGACGGCGCCGTCGAGGGTCGCATCCTGTTCCTGCTCGACGAGGTGGCGCGGCTCGGGCCGATGGCCGCGGTCGAGGCGGCGCGTGACGCCGGGCGCAAGTACCGCCTGACGCTGCTCCTGCTCTACCAGTCGGTCGGCCAGCTGATCGAGCAATGGGGCCGCGAGGGGGCGCGGGCCTGGTACGACTCGACGTGGTGGCGGCTTTACGCGGCCGTGCAGGATCCTGACACGGCGCGCGAGCTCAGTGCTGTCTGCGGCGAGCATGGCGTGATGGCAACCACGCGCGGCGATACCAGCGGCACCTCGGGCAGGCTCGGCGGCGGGTTCGCCAACACCACCTCCGACCGCAGCGAGACCCTTGCGGAGATGCGCCGCAGCCTGATGAAGCCCGACGAGCTGCTGCAAGACACCCGCGCCGACGAGGCCTTCATCATCCT
>JBBQRM010000508.1:0-2609 GCA_038214855.1 Rhodobacterales bacterium
GAGCGTCGCATAGCCGTCCCAGGCGCAGAACTCGGGCGACAGCCAGTGCGGACCGATGTCGCTGGTCCAGGCCGCCGTCCGCCCGCTTCCGTGGCGCCCCAGCACGAGCAGCGGATGCCCGCCCTGGTCCTCGGGCAGCCGCGCGAGCACCTCCGCCTCCGGCTTCGCCGCCACCTCGTTCGCCCCGAGCAGCAGCGGCCAGTCGCCACCGAGCCCGGCGAGGACCGGATGCCCGGACGCGAAGATTTTCGGGCGCGTGCCTTCGGGCATCTCGAGCCGGTCGTCGTACGGCAGGCAGGTCACCGGCAGCGCCTCCTCGACCGCGGTGCGCCGCCAGCGGGCGCGCCCGTCGATCCCTTGAAAGCTCAGATAGCCGCCCGCCATCAGCAGGCCGCCGCCGCCGTGGACCCAGTCGCGGATCAGCTTCAGCCGGTTCGGCACAATCTGCGAGTGCAGCCACACCTGCGGCGGCAAGAGCAGCGTATTCGCGCCGATGTCCGACAGGATGATGGCCTCGTAGTGCGAGAGGCCGTCGAGATCGAACGGAAACCCCTCCGCCGCCTCGTGCGCCTTCATGTAGGTGAGCTCGAACCCAGATCCGTCCAGCGCCTCGACCAGGGCATTGGCGCCGGTGTGAAACGTGACCGACCCGAACTGGTCGAACCCCTTGTAGTGCGTCGCAGCACTCACCCAGCTTTCGCCGACCAGCAGGACCTTCTTCATTGCGCTTCTCCTCATCGCCCGTGCCGCGGCGGGCTCCTGTGCTTGTGGTCGGCCCGGCACCGCTGGCGCCGGGCCGTGATCGCGTCAGTCGAGCGTCGCGAACTGCAGGCGGAGCGCGCCGTCGGGGTACTGAACCCAGTCGAGCGCTTTCGTCGATGCCTGCAGCGTCGCGGGGAAGGCTACGAACAGCATCGGCGCCTCCTCGGCGATGATGCGCTGGGCCTTCTGGTAGAGTGCTGCGCGCGCCGGCTGCTCGGGCTCGGCGCGGGCCTGCTTCAGCAGGCTGTCCACCTCTTCGTTCTGCCAGCCCGCAAAGTTGTTCGGGCCGTCGATCGTGAAGTAGTTGAACATGTTCCCGTCCGGATCGGAGCGGCCGGACCAGGGCGACATGCACAGGTCGAAGTCGCGCTCGCGCAGGACGGTGATCAGGCTGGTCGCATCGATCTGATTGATCGATACGTCGAACCCGGCCTCGCCCGCCTGAGCCTGAAGGATCTCGGCGATGCGCACGAAGATCGGCGAGTTGGTGACGGTGATCGTGACCGGGACCGGCGCCGACACACCGGCCTCTGAGAGCATCGCATTCGCGCCCTCGGGATCGCCGCGGGGGGCGGAGAGGCTGGGATCGAAGGCCCAGGCGATCGACGGCGGGATCGGGCCGAAGGCAGGCGAGCCGGTGCCGAAATAGGCGGCCTGCACGATCACGGCCGGATCGACCGCCATCGAGAACGCCCGGCGGACCGCCGGATCATCGAAGGGCGCCTCGGTCGTGTTGAAGGAGAAGGCGCTGAACCCCAGGCCGGGGCTCTGGTTGAGCTCGAGGTCCGGCGCCGAGGTCACCTGCGCCAGCGCCTGCGGCGGCACGCCGTCGACCAGCTGCACGGTGCCCGAGCGCAGGTTGGTCAGCCGCACCGTCTCGTCGGGGATCGGGCGGAACACCACCCGCTTGATCGCCGGCTCGCCGCGCCAGTATTCGGGGAATGCCTCGAGCACCAGCTCGGCGTTCTTGGTCCAGCTGACCACGCGGTAGGGGCCGGCGCCGACCGCCTGCGTGGCGAAATCCTCCCCGAGCTCCTCGACGGCCGTGGGGGAGACCATCATCCCGGCGCGGTTCGAGAGCACCTGCAGGAACGGCGCGTAGGGCGCGCTCAGCCGGATGGTCACCGTCAGCGGATCGGTCACCTCGACCGATGAGACCGGCCCCAGGTCGCTCGCCCGCGGCGATCCGGTCGCGGGGTCCATCATCCGGTCGAAGTTCGCCTTGACCGCTTCCGCGTCGATCGGCGTGCCGTCGTGGAAGGTGAGGCCTTCGCGCAGCGTCAGGACATAGGTCTTGGGGTCCGGCGTCTCGACCGAGGCGAGCCCCGGTTCGGCCACGAGCTCGGGCGTGAGGTGGATCAGCGGCTCGTGGATGTTGTACTGTACGGCGATCTCGAAGAACGACGCCATCAGCGCCGGATCGAGCGTCACCGGGTCGGAGACGACGGCGACCGAGAGGCTGCCGTCCTCCTGCGCGAAAGCGACCGCGCCGTGGAAGAAGGGGAGGGCGGCCGCGGCCGCGGCGGAGCTCAGGAAGGTGCGTCTTCTCGGCATGGTGTTCCTCTTGGCTGGATCAGGTGTTTCGGGGATCGAAGAGGTCGCGCAAAGCGTCGCCGAGCAGGTTGAAGCCCAGCACGGTCACGAAGATCGCGAGCCCCGAGAACCACGCCATCCACGGCGCGAGGTCGAGGAAGGCGATGGCGTTGCGCAGCATGTTGCCCCAGGTCGCGGTCGGCGGCTGCGCCCCGAGCCCGAGAAAGGAGAGGTAGGATTCGGTGATGATCGCCGCCGCGAACAGGAGCGATCCCTGGACGATCAGCGGCGCCGCGATGTTCGGGAGGATCGTC
>JBBQRM010000509.1:0-2607 GCA_038214855.1 Rhodobacterales bacterium
CGCAGGCAAACAGCAGCAGCACCAGCGCCCAGAAGTGCGCCATGAGGAAGTTCTGCTGGTACAGCGCGAACAGCGCGCCGACCCCGATGATCGAGACCAGGAGCTGGCCGATCACCACCCCCTTGACGCCGCGGATCACCCCCAACCGCACGCCGGCGAGGATCTCGGGCAGCGCCGCGAGCAGGATGATCTTCGCCCGCTCCAGGCGCGAGGCGCCGAAGGCGCGCGACATCTCCATGAGCGACGGCGCGACATGGCTCACCCCCGCGCGGGTGTCGAGCACGATGATCCAGACCGCGAACATGAAGACCGTGACGATCACGGTGGGCGTGCCGAGGCCGAAGAGGATCATGAAGATCGGCACCAGAGCCGACAGCGGTGCGGCGAGAAACGTGTTCACCCACATGTTGAGCATCTTGTCGGCCGCCGGCACGCGGCCCATCAGGAACCCAAGCGGCACGCCGATCCCGAGCGCCAGCGCGAGACCCACGAGATAGGCGTAGACGGTGATCGCCATCGCCGAGGCGAAGCTGCGCGCCGTCACCACCTCGCCCATCGCGCCGAGCACTTCCGTGAAGGGCGGGAAGAGCAGCACCAGTTCGAAGCGGCCGAGAATTTCCCAGACCACCGCCCAGAGCAGCAGCGAGGCCATCATCGGGACGCGGGTGCCGAACAGCGTCATCGCCTATTCCACATACTGCCGGATGCCCTGCCAGATCTCCTCCACGGTGTCGAGGTAGACCGGGTCGCGGCGCAGCGCGTCCGGTCCGATCTCGCGCGCGATGCTAGGCTCGATGATCCGGCTGACCCGCCCGGGCCGCGGCGACAACAGCACGATCCGGTCCGACAGATACACCGCCTCCTCGATCGAGTGCGTGACGAAGAGAAAGGTCTTGTTCTCGATCTCGCGCAGCCGGATCAGGTCCTCCTGGAACTTGCGCCGGGTCTGCTCGTCGACGGCGGAGAAGGGCTCGTCCATCAGCAGGATGTCGGCATCGACCGCGAGCGCGCGCGCCAGCCCCACGCGCTGGCGCATTCCCCCCGACAGCTCGTGCGGGTATTTCTCCTCGAAACCCGCGAGCCCCACCTCGGCGATGTAGTGCCGGGCGACCTCATGGCGCTCGGCCTTCGCCACGCCTTGCATCTTCAGCCCGAAGGCCGCGTTGTCGAGCACGCTCGCCCAGGGCATCAGCGCGAAGTCCTGGAAGACGAAGGCCCGCTCCTTTCCCGGCCCCCGCACGGGGACGCCCTTGACGAGGATCTCCCCCGCGCTCGGCTCCAGCAGGCCCGCGACGATCTTCAAAAGCGTGGTCTTGCCGCAACCCGAGGGGCCGAGCAGAGTGGTGAGCTTGCCCGCCTCGAAGGCGAGATCGACGCCCTCGAGCGCGGTGACGTTCCCGCCATAGACCTTGCCGATGCCGCGCGCCTCGACGATCGGCGCGTCGGGCGCCGGGGCTGCGCGGCGCGATCCGTGCTCCACCGACACGTTCACGCAGCACTCCGCTTCTCGGGCCGGAACAGCACAGCCTCAAGCCATTGCAGCAGGCTGACGGTGAGGATGGCGAAGAGCACGATCGACACGATCGCCGCATACATATGCGCGAAATTCGCCACCGAGCGGTGGAAGGTGATGAGATCGCCGATCCCCGTGGGGGTGATCAGCAGCTCCGCCAGCACCACGCCCGAGAACCCCTCGGCGATCCCGAGGCGCAGCCCCGCGAACATCATCGGGCTCGCCGCCGGCAGCACCACCTGCGTGATCTGCTGCCGCCGGTTGCCCATGTAGGACCGGCACATGTCGATGAGCGATGGCGGCACGTTGCGCACCGCGCGGTAGCTGTTGATGGCGATCACCGGCATCGCCAGCATCACCACCGCCAGCACCTTGGCCGCGAGCCCGATGCCGTAGACGAAGGTCACGAGCGGGATCAGCGCCGCCATCGGTGCGGCCTGCATCACGATGAACACCGGCAGCGTGACCCATTCCACCTCCTCGCGCAGCCCCATCGCCACGCCCGCGGTGACGCCGACGACGAGCGAGAAGCCGAGCCCGATCGTCAGCGGCTCCATCGTGCGCAGGTAGGCCGCGCCCATCGTGCCATCGGCGAGCATCTCCCAGAACGCCGCGGCGGTGGCGGAGAAGGTCGGGAAGGAGAAGTTGAAGCCGCTGCGCCCGGCGACCTCCCAGGCGAGCGCGAAGACCGCGACCGACAGCAGCTTCCAGAAGAGCGTCGCCTCGCCGAGGCGCGTCGCGAGCCCCGGCGCCTCGCGCGGGCCGGGGCCGAGAGCGGTCGTGGCGAGCGGCATCGGCTCAGTCGCGCGCGGCGTCGAGCGGCGCGAAATCCCAGTACTTGCCGGGATCGAGATCGGCACCCGGCGCCTCCACCTGACCGGCGGCGGCGAGGAACTCCAGATCGTCCGCCACATCCTCGGCTGCGCCGCCATCGGTCGGGAAGATGCCGTTCTCCACCACGTCCTGGTAATAGGGCGTGATCTCCGCCGCCGCGGCCTCCGGCAGGTCGGGCAGCAGGTCGTACTCGGTGCGCAGCTCGGCCACCACGGCGGGGTTCTCGTTGATCTCCGCCCAGGTGCGCAGCATCTCCTCCA
>JBBQRM010000510.1:0-2607 GCA_038214855.1 Rhodobacterales bacterium
TGTGTCGATCTCGACCGGCCCGCGGTTGACCCCGGCATAAGCCGCGAGCGCGATCGACAGGATGATGAACAATGCGCCGAGGATCGAGGTCAGCCGCGTCAGGAAGTCGGCCGCCCCGCGCGCGGTCATGAAACCCGAAGAACTGCCGCCGACGCCGAGGCCCCCGCCCTCGCTACGCTGTACAAGGATCGTGCCCACCAAGGTGGCGGCAACGACGGTCTGGACGATCAGCAGAAAGGTGAACATTGGAGAAAGGACCCGATGAAGGTGGAAGTCTTGCAAGGCCCCTAGCGTCGCTGGTCCCAATGTTCAACGCAAGACCGACAGCGGCAATGCCGGCGGGCTGGACGCACGCCGCGTAAAGAACCTAGGATGCGCTCATGGGCAAGTCGCTCCTTCAATCGCTCCCAACGGTGACCGCGCTGATTGAGTCGAGTCCGGTTGCGTCGGTGATCAGCGACCCGCGCCTGCCCGACAATCCGATCATTGCCTGCAACGCGGCCTTCTGCGCGCTCACCGGCTATGACGAGGAGCAGATCCTCGGGCGGAATTGCCGGTTCCTGTCAGGACCCGGGACCGAGCCGTGGCTGACCGAGACCATCCGTCAGGGCGTTCGCGATCACCGCCCGGTGCTGGTCGAAATCCTGAATTATAAGCGCGACGGTTCGCCGTTTCGCAACGCTGTCCTCGTCGCCCCGATTTACGACACCGAGGATGAACTGCAATATTTCCTCGGCTCGCAGGTCGAAGTCGGCGACGACATTCCTGGGCCTAGTGTCGCGCGGCGGGTCCGCGCCGCCGCCGCGGTCAGCAACCTCTCGCCCCGTCAGCAGCAGGTGCTTCGGTTCGTCTCGAACGGACTGATGAACAAGCAGATCGCCGGTCAGCTCGGTTTATCCGAAAAAACCGTCAAGATGCACCGCGGAATCCTGATGGAACGGCTCAATTTGCGCACCTCGGCCGATCTGGTCAGGATTGCGGTCGAGGCTGGCCTATAGCCGCGACGATCGCCCTCGCCGCGCTTCAGTTCCTGCCGGTCTCCGAGCCGTCCGGGCGGTGGTTTGTCGCTTGTTTCATGACCTTGTCGATCCTGACCCTGCCGCACATGGCCGTCCCCTTGATGCTCCGCCGTGTGGGTCTCAGCGTGCCGCTGCCACGATCGGGAGGAAGTCCGCCGCCTTGAGGCTCGCCCCGCCGACCAGTGCTCCGTCGACGTCGGATATGGCAAAGATCTCCGCCGCGTTCGACGCCTTGACCGACCCGCCGTAGAGAATCCGCACGTTTGTCCCCTCCGCTCCATAATGGTCAACCAGCCGCGCGCGGAGCGCCGCATGCATCGCCGCAATGTCGTCCAACGACGGGACCTTGCCGGTGCCGATCGCCCAGATTGGCTCATAGGCCAAGCTCAACCCCGTGGCCGCGGCCGGAAGCGAATCGCCAAGCTGTCTCGCAACGGTCGCGATTGCGTCTCCCGCCTCGCGCACCTCGAGGCTCTCGCCAACGCACAAGATCACCGCAAGCCCCGCGCTCAGCCCCGCCTCCGCCTTGGCGCGCACGTCGGCGCTGGTCTCGGCATGGTCGACGCGCCGTTCGCTATGCCCGACGATGGTCAGCCGCGCGCCCGCATCGACCAGCATCGCCGCGCTGACGTCGCCGGTATGCGCCCCGCTCACCGCGCCGTGCACATCCTGCCCGCCGATCGCCATCCCCGGCACTAGCCGCGCCGCGCGCTCGATCAAGGTTGCGGGCAGGCACAAGGCGACGTCCACACCCTCCCCCGCCCCCGCCGCGATGGCTTGCGCCTCCACGAGGTCGGCGGCGGTGCCGTTCATCTTCCAGTTCCCCGCCACCAGCTTCATTCTCGCCATTTGCCCGCCTTTTCGCTTGCTTGCCGTTGCTCCACGCCGCCCCTAAAGCCCCCTCAACCCATAAGCAAAGTGCGAGTGACCATGACCAGCTTCGTCCGCAAATTGTCGAAATCGACCGTCGGAACCGTGATCGTCGCGCTGTTCCTGGTCATACTCCTCGCAGGATTCGCGATGCAGGACATCAAGAACGTCATTTCCGGCGGCGGATGGGGGAGCAGCGGCACCCTGGTCAAGGTGGGCGGCGAGCAAGTGTCCGACCGCGAGATCAGCAATGCGCTCCAACGCCGCTTGGTCGAGGTTCGCCAGACAAACCCGACCGCCGATTATGCCGCGCTCGCGCGCGATTTTGACCCGATCCTGGGCTTGCTTACGCAAGATGCCGCGATCCGCGCCTTTGCGGACGATCAGGGCATGACCTTGTCGAAGCGGCTGATCGATGCCGAAATCGCCAAAATCCCCGCCACACGCGGGCTCGACGGCAAGTTCAGCCAGCAATCCTATCAGGCCTTCCTTGCCCAGCAGAAAGTGACCGACGCCGACCTTCGCGCCTTGCTCTCGGGCGGATTGCTGCAGCGGCTGGTGCTCGCTCCGGCGGCGGCCAACGCCCGCGTGCCGGTAGGCATGGCGACCCCTTATGCCTCGATGCTGATGGAAGCGCGCGAGGCCGATGTCGCTTTGGTCCCGACCGCGCAGTTCCTTGACGGAATCCCGGCCCCGAGCAACGCCGAACTGGCGGCTT
>JBBQRM010000511.1:0-2596 GCA_038214855.1 Rhodobacterales bacterium
ATCGGCATCGCCCCCGGCGCCAACCTGAGCGACACGGTCGCGATGTTCGAGGCCACCCACGGCACGGCACCGAAGTACGCCGGCAAGGACTACGTCAATCCCGGCTCCGAGATCCTCTCGGCCGAGATGATGCTGCGCCACATGGGCTGGACCGAGGCGGCCGACCTGATCATCAGCTCGATGGAAAAGTCGATCCTGAGCAAGAAGGTCACGTATGACTTCGCCCGCCTGATGGACGGCGCGACCCAGGTCAGTTGCTCAGGCTTCGGCCAGGTGATGATCGAGAACATGTAATAGCGTCCAAAGGCCGCTGAAGTGGCCTGGTGAACAACCCCAAGTGATTAATTTGCTTGGGGTTTTTTATTGCCAGAGGCTAAGGCCGGGCATGACGGAGAGGCTGTCATCGATGCGATTGACCTGCAGCAATGCGCGTCCTCGCCCTGACGCCCGGCGCCAGCGTGCTCCCGCCGCCTGGGGTTCGCTGCTGTAGGACAGCGCAGACAGCTGAGTCGCACCGGCACCGTTGGCCGGACTCGGATGGCATCATGGCTCGACTGCCTGTGTACACCCGGCGAGGAGACACCATGAGTGCAATTTCGATTCGGACCGGCGTCGCGTGGATCGTCGCCGCCTTCGCCTTCGCCTTCAGCGGCTTGGCGCTGGCCGATCCGCCGGCGCGGGTCGCGCGGCTGGCATACGTCAGCGGTAACGCAAGCTTCTCGCCGGGCGGCGAGCGCGACTGGGGCCGCGCCATAGTCAACCGGCCCCTCATCACAGGTGACCGCCTGTGGGTCGAGCGCGGGGCTCGCGCCGAGCTGCAGATGGGAGCGGCCTCGGTGCGGGTTTCCGGGGGCACCAGCATCACCCTCTTGAACCTGGACGACCGCGTCATCCAGATCGCACTGGTGCGCGGCACCCTTAACATTCGCGTGCGCCGCCTCGATCGCGGGCAGGTGGTCGAGATCGACACGCCCAACCTCGCGTACGTCATCCGCCGGCCCGGCAGCTACCGCATCGAGGTCGATCCCCGCGATGACGTCACCACGGTCTCGGTGCGGCAGGGCCAGGCCCAGGTCGTGGGCGAGGGCCGCACGTTCCTCGTCAACGAACGCCAGGGTTTCAGCTTTTACGGCGCCGGCCTGCGCGACTACGACAGCTTCGCGCTGCGCGCCCCCGACGAGTTCGATCGCTGGGTGGTCGAGCGCGACCGCCGATGGGACACGTCGCCCTCGCGCCGTTACGTGTCTGGCGAACTGATCGGCTACGAAGACCTCGATGTCAATGGCAGCTGGCGCAAGGACCCCGAATACGGGATGGTGTGGGTGCCGCGCCGCGTGGCGGCCGACTGGGCACCGTATCGTGACGGCCATTGGTCGTGGGTGGAACCCTGGGGCTGGACCTGGATCGCCGAGGCGCCTTGGGGTTTCGCAACTTCGCATTACGGCCGCTGGGCCCGGATCGACAACACCTGGGCGTGGGTGCCCGGTCCCGCCACCGCCCGTCCGGTCTATGCGCCGGCGCTGGTTGCCTTCGTCGGGTCGCCGCAAGGCTCGAGCGGCGGCAGCACGGTGGGCTGGTTCCCGCTCGGACCGCGGGACGTCTATCGTCCGTCTTACACCGTCAGCCGCGAGTACTTCCAGAGCGTCAACGTGAGCAACAGCCGGGTGGAGCGCGACGTCGTCCTTCGCCAATACGACAACCGCGCGGCCAACGTCACCTACGCCAACCAGCAGGTGCCCGGCGCGATGATCGCCGTGCTTGCCGCCGCGTTCGCGCAGTCGCGTCCGGTGAGCGGCGAGGTCGTGCGGATGTCGCCCGAGATGGCTGCCAGGGCGCCCGCCGCCGCGGCGCCGCCAGTGGCTCCGGTGCAGGCGAGCGTTGTGGGGCCCGCTGCCGCGGCCGCCGCCAGGCCGCCCGAGGCCGCACCGCCGCGTCCGGTGGTCGCGCAGATCGCCCCGCCGCCGCCGCCGCCGTCGTTCGCTGCCAAGGAAAAGGCGCTACAGGCCAATGCTGGCAAGCCGCTCGACGCGGCCGCCGTCGCGGCCTTGAAGCCCGCTGCTCCCGCCAGCGCGCCCGCAGTGAAGGTGGTGCCCGCGACCGAAGCGGTTGCCGTGCCCGTGCCGTCGGCAAGCTCCGCCGCATCGTCGGCCCGCCGCGCTGCGTCGGGTCGCATGCCCGCGCCGGATGCGCCGCCTGCGTCCGCTGCGCCGGCCGCCACCGCTGCACCAGCCGCCCCCGCGCCTGCTGCGCCCCCGCCTGCGGCGGTGCCGTCGGCGCCAGTGCGTCCGCCCGCCGCTGCAACGCCGCCTGTACCACCAGCAGCGCCCGCACCCGCCGCTCCGGCATCGCGTCCCACGCCGACAGTGCCTCCCGCAGTGTCGCCGGCACCGGCCACGGCGCCGCCGGCCTCCGATGCACCAGCGGGCCGTCGCGGCCGCGACGCTCGCGAAGGGCGGGACAACCGTGAGGAACGGGGGCGAGACCCGCGCGATAAGCGCCGCGGCAATGAGGATGGCGCACAGCCGCGCCCCGCAGCTTCGGCAGCCGCTGCGCCTGCGCCGGCCCCCGCAGCCCGACCTGCACCAACGCCAGGCCC
>JBBQRM010000512.1:0-2579 GCA_038214855.1 Rhodobacterales bacterium
CTCGATGCCGGCAGGCTGAAGATCGTCGGCGCGCATTACGATCTCGTCGACGGCCGCGTCGACTTCTTCGACAGCTGATCCACCACGAGCGGCGGGCTCAGTCGTCCTCGATGCGCAGCGCCACCGGCGTGTCGCGGCAGACGTCGAGCCCGCCTATCTCGGCCAGCGCCGCATCGAGCGCCGCGCGCGAGGTGCGGTGGGTCACGATCAGCACCGGCGCCTCGCTGGTCGCATGCGCGACCTGGCGCATCCGGTTGATCGAGATTCCGGCCCGCCCCAGCGCCGCCGCGACCTGCGCCAGCACTCCCGGCGCGTCGGCGAGCGCGAAGCGCAGGTAGTACGCCGCCTCCACCCCGTCCCTGGCCCGCACCGCCTCCGCGAGGCCGGAGGCGGGCACGCCGAAGGCCGGGATCGCGAGCCCGCGGGCGATGTCGATCGCATCCGCCACGACCGCCGAGGCGGTGGGGCCCGCGCCCGCGCCCGGCCCGCTCATCACGATCCGCCCCACGGCGTCCCCCTCGAGCACGACCATGTTCGTCACGCCCTCGAGCTGGCCGAGCGGCGAGGCGGCGGGGACCAGGCACGGCTGCATCCGCGCCTCGATCCCCGCGGGCGCCCTGCGCGCCACCCCGAGCAGCTTGATCCGGTAGCCCATGCCGGCGGCGTGCTCGATGTCGGCGAGGTTGACCCGCTCGATCCCCTCTACCGCGATCCCGTCGAGATCGGGGCGCACGCCGAAGGCCGTCGCCGCGAGCAGCGCGAGCTTCTGCGCCGCGTCCATCCCGCCGACGTCGAAGCCGGGGTCGGCCTCGGCGTATCCCAGCCGCTGGGCCTCGGCGAGCACGGTCGCATAGGCCGCCCCCGTCGCCTCCATCTGCGTCAGGATGTAGTTGCAGGTGCCGTTCATCACCCCCATCACCCGGGTGATCCGGTTGCCCGCGAGCCCCTCGGTCAGCGCCTTGACCACCGGGATCCCCCCCGCGACCGCCGCCTCGAAGCGCAAGCCCACCCCCGCGGCCTCCGCCGCCTCGGCGAGCCTGCGTCCGTGGCGCGCCATCATCGCCTTGTTCGCCGTCACCAGATGCTTGCCTGCGGCGAGCGCCGCGAGGCTCGCCTCGAGCGCCGCGCCGGCCTCGCCGCCCATCGCCTCGATCACCAGATCGACGTCCGCCCGCCGCGCGAGCGCCACGGGATCGGTCTCCCAGGCGATGCCGGCGAGATCGAGCCCCCGCTCGCGCTGCCGGTCCCGTGCGCCGACCGCCGTCACCGCCAGCCTGCGTCCGGCCCGCGCGGCGATCGGGCCTTCGTTGCCGGCGAGCAGTCGCAGCACGCCCGCCCCGACGGTGCCGAGCCCGAGGATGCCGAGGCGCAGGGGTTCGCTCATGGCTCGTGCTCCGGGCTCAGGGACCCGCGTCTCGTAGTGGAGCGCCCGCGGTGCCGCAAGGGCCGCGGCGAATCGGTTTCGCCGCACCGCCGATCGTGCTCTAACGACGCACCTGCGCGCTTTCGCGGCGCGCGGCACCTGGGACGGAACGATCATGGCCAGCCTAAACGACATCCGCACGACCTTCCTCGACTACTTTGCCAAAGCCGATCACCGGGTCATGCCCAGCTCGCCGCTCGTGCCGCGCAACGACCCGACGCTGATGTTCACCAATTCCGGCATGGTGCAGTTCAAGAACCTGTTCACCGGCGTCGAGCACCGCGACTACACCCGCGCCGCCACATCCCAGAAATGCGTCCGCGCCGGGGGCAAGCACAACGACCTCGACAACGTCGGCTACACCGCGCGCCACCACACGTTCTTCGAGATGCTCGGCAACTTCTCCTTCGGCGACTACTTCAAGGAGATGGCGATCCCGCTCGCCTGGGATCTGCTGACCCGCGACTTCGGGCTGCCGAAGGACAAGCTGCTGGTGACCGTCTACTACGACGACGATGCGGCGGCGGAGCTGTGGAAGAAGGTCGCGGGCCTGCCCGAGGAGCGGATCATCCGCATCGCGACCGCGGACAATTTCTGGATGATGGGCCCCACCGGCCCCTGCGGTCCCTCCTCGGAGATCTTCTACGACCACGGACCGCAGGTCTGGGGTGGCCCGCCCGGCAGCGCGGACGAGAACGGCGACCGGTTCATCGAGATCTGGAACCTCGTCTTCATGCAGTTCGAGCAGCGCCAGGACGGCAGCCGCGACCCCCTGCCGCGGCCCTCGATCGACACCGGCATGGGGCTCGAGCGCATCGGCGCTGTGCTCCAGGGCAAGCACGACAATTACGACACCGACCTGATGCGCAGCCTGATCGAGGCCGCGGCCGAGGTGGCGGGCGGCGATCCCGACGGCCCCGGCCGCACGCATCTGCGGGTGATCGCCGACCACCTGCGCTCGACCTCGTTCCTGATCGCCGACGGGGTGATGCCGTCGAACGAGGGCCGCGGCTACGTGCTGCGCCGGATCATGCGCCGCGCCATGCGCCACGCGCATCTGCTCGGTGCCCACGATCCGGTGATGTTCCGGCTGGTCCCGGCGCTCGTGGCGCAGATGGGTGCTGCCTTCCCCGAGCTCGGCCGCGCCCAGCCGCTG
>JBBQRM010000513.1:0-2568 GCA_038214855.1 Rhodobacterales bacterium
GTGCCGCCGCTCGTCTGGCTGCTCGTGCGCATGGGCCTGCTCTTCGCGCGCGGCGTTCGCCCGATGCCGCCGCCTCGCGCCCCGCGCACGCGTCTCGGGCGTCTCGTCGCGCGTGAGGTGCCGATCTGGCTGCTGATCGGCTTCTGCGTGCTGCTCGCCGGCACGCGCATCGGGCTCAACGTCGCCGGCACCAACGTCATCGATGTGGGCTACGCCGGCGTCGCGGGCGCGCGCCTCGGGTGTGGCGGTGTCGGTCATTGGCGGGCCTCCCGTCAGTGGTTGTCGGTGCGCAGGCGGCGTTCGAGGTGCTGGGAATACTGAGACATCGAATAGCAGAACAGGAAGAAGATCAGCGCGACGAACCCGTAGAGTTCCCAGATGATGCCGTTCCAGTCGCCGTCGGCGCGGATCGCGGTGGTCAGGCCGATCGGGTCGAGAAGCGCTATGATCGCGACCAGCGTCGTGTCCTTGAACAGGCCGATGAAGGTGTTGACGATGCCGGGGATCGAGATCTTGAGCGCCTGCGGCATGACGACGAGCCGCATCGCGCGCCAGTAGTCGAGGCCGAGCGCATCGGCCGCCTCGTACTGGCCGCGCGGCAGCGCCGCGAGCCCGCCGCGGATCACCTCGGCCATGTAGGCCGCGGCGAAGAGCGTGACCATGATGATCACCCGCAGGATGATGTCGAAGTTGGTCCCCGGCGGCAGGAAGATGTTCAGCAGGAAAGAGGCGACGAGCAGGAGCGTGATCAGGGGCACGCCGCGGATGAACTCGATGAAGCCCACGCAGATGGTCTTGACGATGAACATGTCCGACCGCCGCCCGAGTGCCAGCAGGATGCCGAGCGGCAGGGAGAAGGCGATGCCGGTCACCCCGATCACCAGCGACAGCAGGAACCCGCCGAGCCGCTTGGAGCCCACCGGCACCAGCGTGCCGCCCGAGAAGACGCCCGCCACCGCGTCGGCCAGCGGCACCGCGAGATAGATCCACCACAAAAGCGCCGCCGCCACCGCGGCGAGGAGGGCGATCAGCGCGCCGCCTCTGGCCTCGAGCGCGGCGAAGACCGCGTAGCCCACGGCGAAGCCCGCGTAGAGCGCCACCGGCACCAGGAGCGACCCGCCCCAGATCAGCCAGTAGGCGAGGCCGGGATAGGCGAGCGAGAACCACAGCATCCGCCGCGGCAGGCCGGGGAAGAGCACCGGCGCGAGGGCCACGAACAACAGCACGAAGGCGGTGGTCGGGCGCCAGTAGAGCTGCGGCGGGTAGAAGCCGAACAGGAACTGCTGCCAGCGCTCGCGGATCACCGCGAAGCAGGCGCCGGTCGCGTCCTCGCCCCAGGTGGCGCGGATGATCTCGCGACATTCGGTGAGCGAGCCCGCGTTCCAGACCGAATGCGCGAACCACGGGCCGATGTGGCGGACGAGCCAGTAGATCGCGAAGATCGAGGCGAGGGTGAGAAGCGTGTTGAGCCAGCCGGTGAACAGGTTCTCGCGGCCCCAGCGCAAGAGCCCGATCTGCGAGGCGGGCGGGGCCTGGGCTACGATCATCTCGCCGCGGACGATGTGCTCTTCCATGGCTCAGCGCTCCTTCAGCACGGTCATGCTCAGCGCTCCTTCAGAGCGGTCATGCTCAGCGCTCCTTCAGAGCGACGGAGGCGTTGTACCAGTTCATCAGCGACGAGATCACCAGGCTGAGGATCAGATAGAAGCCCATGAGCAGCAGCATGCATTCGAGCTCGCGGCCGGTCTGGTTCATGGTGATGCCGCCGAGCGTGGCGCGCGCGTCCATGTAGCCGACGGCGATCGCGAGCGAGGAGTTCTTGGTGAGGTTGAGATACTGCGAGATCAGCGGCGGGATGATCACCCTGAGGGCCTGGGGCAGGATCACGAGCCGCGTGACCCGGCTCGGGCGCAGGCCGAGCGCGCTCGCGGCTTCGGTCTGGCCGCCGGAGACGGCGAGGATGCCCGCGCGCACGATCTCGGCGATGAAGGCACCGGTATAGAGCGACAGTGCCAGCCACAGCGCCAGCATCGCCTTATCGATGAAGCCCCCGCCCTCGAAGTTGAACCGTTCGAGCACGGGGAAGTCGAAGCTGACCGATCCGCCGAGCAGGAGGTCGGCCAGGAGCGCCGGGATGAAGAAGAGTGCGAGGCAGATCCAGAAGGTGGGCAGGATATCGCCCGTCGCCTCCTGGCGCCGGCGTGCGTAGCGCACGAAGCCCCAGATCGCCGCGAGCGACAGCACGAAGACTGCGGCCACCACCTGCCAACCGGCCTCGAGCACCGGCCAGGGCAGATAGACCCCGCGGTTGGTCAGGGCGACGGACTGGAACCACATCGAGGCGGCGGAATCCTCGCCCCGGAACGCCGAGGGCGCGGGGGCGACGTCGGTGAGGACCGCCATGATCGCAATGATCCATAACAACACCGGCACGTTGCGGAACCCCTCGACGTAGATCGCCGCGAGCCGCGCCACCAGCCAGTTGCGCGACAGCCGCAGGATGCCGGCGATCACCCCGATCACGGTCGCGAGCGCGCAGCCGAGGATGGCGATCAGGAAGGTGTTGAG
>JBBQRM010000514.1:0-2563 GCA_038214855.1 Rhodobacterales bacterium
TCGTCGGGGATGGTGAAGCCGGTCCAGCGGGCCTTAACGTCCACCTCGCGCCGCGAGGGCTTGTCGAGAAGCGCGCAGGCCTCGAGCCGTGCCGGGCGGCGGGTGCCGAGGATGGCGAGGACGTGGGCGAGCGTGTGGCCGGTGTCGACGATGTCCTCGACCACCAGCACGTCGCGGCCCTCGATGCCCGAGCGCAGGTCCTTGAGGATGCGCACCTCGCGGCTCGAGCGGGTCGAATTGCCGTAGGAGGAGGCCTCGAGGAAATCGACCTCGAGGGCGAGGTCGATCTCGCGCACGAGGTCGGCGATGAAGATGAACGAGCCGCGCAGCAGGCCCACGACCACCAGCTTGTCGGTGCCGGCGAAGAAGTCGGAGATCTCGCGCGCCAGGGCCTCGACGCGCGCGGCGATGGATTTCGCCGAGATCAGCTCGTCGATCACGTAGGGCCGACCGGTCATGCGGGCTTCCGTCGCGGGATTGGGGCTTGTGCGCGAGCGCATCCTATTGGCATTGTCCGCGCGCTACAATCCGCCCAGTTCAACCTCGCCGCGAGACACCTGATGCCCACGCACGCCGAGAAGCGGCTCATGCCCTACAGCGCCGACCAGATGTACGCGCTGGTGGCCGATGTCGAGAGCTACCCCGAGTTCCTGCCCTGGTGCGCGGCCTGTCGCGTCACATCGCGCGAGCCGCTGCCGGAGGAGGCGGGCGAGGTGCTGGAGGCCGATCTGGTGATCTCGTTCAAGGTCTACCGCGAGCGCTTCGGCAGCCGGGTGACCCTGCGCCCCGAGGCGCGGGTGATCGACGTGGAATATCTCAAGGGCCCGTTCCGCTACCTCCAGAACCACTGGCATTTCGCGCCGAAGGGGGAGGGCTCCTGCGAGGTGGATTTCTTCGTGGATTTCGAGTTCCGCTCGGCGCTGCTGCAGCGGGTGATCGGACTGGTGTTCAACGAGGCGATGCAGCGGATCGTGCGGGCCTTCGAGCGGCGGGCGGCGGCGCTCTACGGGGCGCCCGGCGCCTGAGGCGGAGGCGGGGCGAGGCCGCGCGCTCAAGGTTGCTCAAGGTTGAGCAAGATCGTAAGTCTTTAATCCATAACACTTTTTACCATGTCATTAACCACATGGAAGGGATTTGGACCCCGGCGCGGTGCGGCCTCAGGTGGCGAGGGCTTCGAGCAGGAGCGCGAGGGCCGTCCCACCCCGGGAGAGCCTATGGGAGGCTGCGGATACTGTGCCGGGCCCGGATACGTGACGATCGTTGCTTTGCGAGCAGCGGTGCGAGATGCTCATGACCCACACCTGGACAGGAGTCCGTCATGGCTGATTCCATCTGTCTCCCTCGCCTAACCCGAACTGTAGCTGTCGCGTCGATTGTCGCGCTGATCAGCGTCGATATGGCCTTCGCGGTGCCGCCGACGATGAACAGCTCGGGACTTTCGCCGCAGCAATGCTACCGGCGGGACTCCGACTGCACGCAGTTCTGCGGCGAAGTGACCGGCGACCTGCGGTACGAGTGCTTCGGTATCTGCGATCGGATGCTGGATCGATGCCTCACCACGGGCGATTGGTCGGATTCGCTGGTGGTGGACCCGGGTACGGGCGGCGTGCCCGACAGGGGAGATCTGCTGTCGGGGCACTTGATGCGAATGATGATGATCCTGTCGGATTCCGACGGGGATGGCGTCTTGTCGCCGTCGGAGATTCAGTCGGTGAAGGACCGGGTTTTCAGCAAGGCAAAGACCGGCGACACGAAAGAAGAGACCAGCGGCGCGCCGAAAACCACGGCACCTCCGGCGAGCCAGTGATCGCCGTTGCGGCGCTTGCGCCGCAGTGACTTCCGACCCGGAGCGTTCGTTCCGGCGGTGCCCGCTCCGGCGACCTAGTCGACGATAGCCTGGAGGGCGAGGCGGAGCGCCGTCTCGACGCTGGCGGTGCGCACGCGGGCGCGGCCGAGGGGGCCGAAGTCGCGGCGCTCGGTTCGGGTGGCGTCCGGGGTCGCCACGGCGAGCCAGACGAGGCCCTCGGGCTTGGCTTCCGAGGCGCCGGGGCCCGCGACGCCGGTGATTGCGATCGCGAGTTCGGCGCCCGAGGCCGCGCGGGCGCCCTCGGCCATCGCGCGGGCGACCGGCTCGGAGACGGCGCCGTGGGCATCGAGCATCGCCTGGGGCACGCCGAGCATCGCGGTCTTGGCGGGGTAGGAATAGCTGACGAAGCCGCGGTCGAAGGCGTCGGAGGAGCCCGGCACCTCGGTCAGTGCGGCGGCGAGCAGGCCGCCGGTGCAGCTTTCGGCGGTGACGATACGCCAGCCGCGGGCGCGGGCGGCGGCGAGCAGCGCCTCGGCGGTCATGCGGGGGCCGCTCGATCGGTTCTGTAACCGGCTTCTGATTGTATGCTCCGGGACGGGCGCTGCTCGGCATTGCCGCCGGACAAGACGGGAGAGCGGGTTGCGGACCCGAGCCGTTCGAGCGCAGCGCGTCTCACACGGGCTCCGGGTGATTGCTTCGGATTTCTTCCCATGTGAGGCGCCACCTCTCCACCCTCCCGACCGATCTGTCCGTCGA
>JBBQRM010000515.1:0-2558 GCA_038214855.1 Rhodobacterales bacterium
TGCGCATCTGGCGATCGCGGGCGCGGCGCGGCTCTGGGGGATGGCACCCGCGCCGCGTGCGGTGCTGAGCTTTCCGGTGATCGTGTTGGCGGCGCTGGCGCTCTGGCGGCTCGCGGCGCTGATCGCCGTGCTCACCGCCGCGCCGGTGGAGCCCGCGGGAGAGAGCGTCGGGCTCAGGCTGACGAGGCTGCTGGGGCGGGCGCTGGTGGTCCTCGCGGTCGCGGCACCGGTGCTGGCCGCGGTCGGCTATCTCGCGGCGGCGGAGCGGCTGATTTTCCCGGCGATCCTGACCGTGGGGCTGATCGGCGCCTGCGTCGTCCTCTTCGACCTCGCCGCCAAGACCTGGCGCTCGGTGGCCGGCGCGCCGGAAGGGGCTCAGGAGGGGCTGGCGCCGGTGGTGATCGCCACCGCGCTCTTGCTCGGTTCTGTGCCGCTGCTGGCGCTGATCTGGGGGGCGCGGGGGTCGGACCTGGCGCTGGGCTGGAGCCTCCTGCGCGACGGGGTGAGCCTCGGCGGCATCCACCTGTCGCTCGGCAATGTGCTCACCTTCGCGGTGGTCTTCGGGCTGGTCTATGGCGCGACGCGGATGCTTCAATCGCTGCTGCGCGGCTCGGTGCTGCCGCGCACGCGGATGGATGCGGGCGGGCGCAATGCGGTGCTGGCGGGCGTGGGCTACGTCGGGTTCTTCGTCGCGGCGCTCGCGGCGATCTCGAGCACCGGCATCGATCTGTCGAGCATCGCCATCGTCGCGGGCGCGCTGTCGGTGGGCATCGGCTTCGGGCTGCAGAACGTGGTGTCGAACTTCGTCTCGGGCATCATCCTTCTGGTCGAGCGGCCGATCAAGGAGGGCGACTGGATCGAGGTCGGCGGCCATTCGGGCTATGTAAGCGGTATCTCGGTGCGCTCGACGGTGATCGAGACCTTCGACAAGGCCAGCGTGATCGTGCCGAACTCCGACCTCGTTGCCGGAACGGTGCTCAACTGGACGCATTCCGGCATGTCGGGTCGGCTGCGCGTGCCGGTGAGCGTCGGCTACGACAGCGATGCGCGCGCGGTCGAGCGGGTGCTGCTCGACGTGGCGCGGGACCATCCGGCGGTGCTGCTCTCGCCCGAGCCGTGGGTGCTGTTCATGGGGTTCGGGGCGAATGCGCTGGACTTCGAAATCCGCTGCTGGCTGCGCGACGTGAACTTCACGCTCACTGCGCGCTCGGATATGAACTTCGAGATCCTCGCGCGGTTTCGCGAGGCAGGGATCGAGATCCCGTTCCCGCAGCGCGACCTGCACCTGCGCGGGCTCGACAACCTGTCGGCGGCGATCCAGACCGGCTCGCACGGGGCGCGGCCCGCTTGACTTCCGGGAGCGGGTCCGCAATACGGAGCGCCTGCCCGCGCCGGAAGCGGCGGCGGGGAACGGACGCTTTGCACAAGCGCGCTGTCCGAAGGCGCGGGGCCAGGGCCCCGCGAAACGCCGGCGAGGTGGCCGGGGCCGAGGGACGCGGCGAGACGAGAGGATGACAGCGATGTTCGCGGTGCTGAAGACCGGCGGCAAGCAATACAGGGTGGCGGAGGAGGACGTCTTCACCATCGAGAAGCTGGTGGCCGAACCGGGCGAGACGGTGCGCTTCGACGAGGTGCTGATGCTCGGCGGCGACACGGTGACGGTGGGCGCGCCCTTCGTGGCCGGCGCCTCGGTCACGGCGGAGGTGCTGGAGCAGCTGCGCGGGCCCAAGGTGATCTCGTTCAAGAAGCGCCGGCGCAAGCACTCATCCCAGCGCAAGCGCGGGCATCGCCAGCATCTGACGCGGGTGCGGATCACCGAGATAGCGGTGGCGGCGGGGGCCGGGCGCGCCGAGGTCTCGGCGAAGCCCGAAGCCGAGAGCGCCGACGCGGCGCCGGCGGCGAGCTGAAGGAGGACGGACGATGGCACACAAGAAAGCGGGCGGCTCGTCGCGCAACGGCCGCGACAGCGCGGGACGCCGGCTCGGCGTCAAGAAGTTCGGCGGCGAGGCGGTGATCCCCGGCAATATCCTGGTCCGCCAGCGCGGCACCAAGTGGTGGCCCGGCACCGGCACGGGACTTGGGCGCGATCACACGATCTTCTCCGTCGAGGAAGGTCGGGTGGCTTTCCACAAGGGCTACAAGGGCCGCACCTACGTGTCGGTGCAGCCGGCCGCCGAGGCCGCCGAATAACCGCCAGCCGCTCGGCCGGACCAGGCAGGAAGGCCGGCCGAAGCGCCGGCCTTTTGCGTTACAGGCGCGTGTTCGCAGAGGCCGCGCCACCCCCGGAGCCCCGATGATCAACGCAGACCAGTCGCAGACTGCCCCCGATCCGGTCCCGCAGCAACCGGAGCTCGTCTCCGACCGGCTGCGGCTACGCTGGCTGCGGCCTGCGGATGCGGCGCTTCTGGGGCTCTATTGCAGCGATGCGCGGGTGGCGCGGATGACGACCTCCATCCCGCATCCCTATCCGCCGGGGCTGGCCGAGAGCTTCATCGCGCGGGCGAACCGGCCGGGAGCCTCGGAGACTGTCTGGGCGCTCGACACCGGCACCGAGGGCG
>JBBQRM010000516.1:0-2550 GCA_038214855.1 Rhodobacterales bacterium
GCCCGGCAGAACGGGACCCCGCCCCGCCGGCGCGATCAGTTAGCACGGAGCCGTGGAGGGGGACAAATCAAAACCGCCCGCGGGCACGAGCCGCTCAGCCGGCGCGGCGCAGATCCGCGGAGGCGAGGTTCACGCCCGGCAGCCGGGCCGCCGCCTGCGCGTCGAGCTCGACCTCGGCGAAGGCGTCCGGCGTCGCGAACAGCCGGCGCAGCAGCCGGTTCGTCGCCCCGTGCCCGGCCCGCACGCCGCGATAGGCGCCCAGGATCGGTCGACCGGCCAGCGCCAGATCCCCGAAGGCGTCGAGCATCTTGTGCCGCACGCATTCGTCCTGCCGCCGGAAGCCGCCGGGGTTCAGCACCTCGGCTCCGTCGACCACCACGGAATTGTCGAGCGATCCGCCGAGTGCCAGCCCCTGCGCCTGCATCGCCTCGACGTCGCCGCGTCGGCAAAAGGTGCGGCAGTCGGCGAGCTCGCGGACGAAGGCGCCGTTCTCCATCGCGAGCCGGCGCGTCTGCCGACCGATGGCCGTCTCGGCAAAGTCGATCTCGAAGTCGATCTCGAGCGCCTCCGCCGGCGCGAGCTCGGCCACCACCCCCTCGTGCGCGAGCCGCACCCGGCGCAGCACCCGGATCGCGCTCAGCGGCCCCGGCACGCGCCGCAGCCCCGCGCCGAGGATCGCCTGGACGAAGCGCCGGGCACTGCCGTCCATGATCGGCACTTCGGCGCTGTCGAGATCGATCAGCGCATGGGTCACACCCGTACCGGCAAGTGCGGCCATCGCGTGCTCGACCGTGCCCACCCGAACGCCCGCGGCATTCGCGAGCCGGGTAGACAGCCGCGTGTCGTCCACCGCGTCCCAGCGCGCCGGCACGATGTTGTCACGGTCCGCGACGTCGATGCGGCGGAAGCGGATGCCGCCCGAAACCGCCGGACGCAGCGTCATGCGAACCGGCCGGCCGCTGTGCAGGCCGAGGCCCACGAGCGTGGCATCGCGTTTCAAAGTCGTCTGCACGGCGCCCCCGATCTTCCGGCTTGAGCGCTCAGGCGCCTGCCGGATCTGGCCAACCCGGCGCGCGCCCCCACGCACCCTGCCGAGCCTTTGGGGTAAGCTACTCAGATCCGGCGTTAACGCCAAATCAAGGTTTGTGTCGCCCTGCAACAAGTCCGAAACATTCCGAACGTCACCTGCCTGCCACGAAGAAAGGGCACCCGCGTCGGCGGATGCCCCCAAACCCGGCCGGAGCCGGTGCGGTCAGTTGGCCTGGCGCCGCAGGAACGCGGGGATATCGACGCGCTCGCGCTCGCCTTCGTCGGCGCCGTCCTGCTCGCCGCGAGCCTGGTCGGCGCCCGGCTGTGCCCCTCGCAGCGGTTGCTGCTCCTCGCGGCCGACCTGGCCGGTCATGCGGTGGATCAAGCTGTTGATCGTCATCCGGCTCTGACGCTCGGCCTCACGCGGCGCGGGCGGCAGCGGGCGCATCATCGGGGCCGCCTTCGGCACGTTCTGCACCGCCTGCTGCAGCCGCTGGAGCGCCTCGGGCGAAGGCTCGCCGCGGCGTGTCTGCCCCTCCGCCTCGAACTTCGGCTGCCCGTAGGGCGCGGTCCGCTGGCCGCCCGGCTGCGGCACGCTCGCGCGCGCACCGGCGCGTGGCTCGGCAAACAGCGCCTCGCGCTCGCCCTCGGCCTCGTGGTGGTCGGCGAAGCTCGGCGAACGCATCGGCTCGGCCCGTGGCTCGGGCTGGGCCGGCGGAGCCTCGGCGCGCACGGGTGCTGCGACCGGCTCGGCCACGCGGTGCGGCAGCGGCATCGTCTCCGAGCGCGCGACCGCGTCGATGCCGGTGGCCACCACCGAGACGCGCATCATGCCGGCCATCTCCGGGTCGAGCGTCGAGCCCACCATGATATTGGCGTCGGGATCGACCTCGGAGCGGATGCGGTTCGCCGCCTCGTCTAGCTCGAAGAGCGTCAGGTCGGGGCCGGCGGTGATGTTGATCAGCACGCCGCGCGCGCCCTTGAGGCTGATCTCATCGAGAAGCGGATTGGCAATCGCCTTCTCCGCCGCCTGGACGGCGCGGTCCTCGCCGGTCGCCTCGCCGGTGCCCATCATCGCCTTGCCCATCTCGTTCATCACCGAACGCACGTCGGCGAAGTCGAGGTTGATGATGCCGGGGCGCACCATCAGGTCGGTCACGCCCTTCACGCCCTGATAGAGCACGTCGTCGGCGAGCGCGAAGGCCTCGGTGAAGGTGGTCTTCTCGTTGGCGAGCCGGAAGAGGTTCTGGTTGGGAATGATGATCAGCGTATCGACGTGGGCCTGCAGCTCGTCGATGCCCTGCTCGGCCTGCCGCATCCGCTTGGAGCCCTCGAACTGGAAGGGCTTGGTCACCACGCCGACGGTCAGCACCCCCATCTCGCGCGCGGCCTTGGCGATTATGGGCGCCGCCCCCGTGCCCGTCCCCCCGCCCATGCCCGCGGTGATGAAGCACATGTGGCAGCCGGAGAGGCGCTCGACGAGGTCCTCGATCGACTCCTCGGCCGCCGCCGCGCCGACCT
>JBBQRM010000517.1:0-2539 GCA_038214855.1 Rhodobacterales bacterium
TAAGTTGCCCTCAGCCGCCGCGGCGCAGGGCGCCGCGGATGTCGGCGAGGCGGAGCGCGCGCGTGGCGAGGACGGCGGCGGCGTAGATCGCCATGCCGAGCACCACGAGGGCCGCGAGGGCGGCGTAGCGCGCGAGATCGCCGTCGAGGGCCGGGCGCAGCAGCAGGGCGCCCGCGACGAGCGCCGCGGCCATCGCGAGGGCTGCGAGCGCGAGGCGGGGGAGCGCGCGCAGCAGCCGCGCATCGGGGCGCGCGGCGTCGCCGAGGCCGCGCGTGCCGCGCCAGAGCTGGAACAGCATCACCCAGCCCGCGACGGTGGTGCCGAGGGCGGCCGCGATGAAGCCGAGGAAGGGGGCGAGGCCGAGTGCTATCCCCGCGTTCACCAGCATCGCGTGGACGGCGAAGCGGAACGGGCTGCGCGTGTCCTCGCGCGCGAAATAGACCGGCGAGATCACCTTCTGGAGCACGAAGGCCGGCAGGCCGGCGCCGTAGATCGCGACCGCCGCGGCGGTCGCGGCGGTGTCCACGGGGCCGAAGGCGCCGCGCTCGAAGAGGACCGCGACGATGGGGCCGGGGATCGCGATCAGCGCCAGCGCTGCCGGCAGCGTCAGCGCCAGGGTGAACTCGGTCGCGCGATTGACCGCGTCGCGCCCGCCGGCCAGATCGCCCGCACGCAGCCGCCGCGACAGGTCGGGCAGGAGCACGACGCCGATCGCCACGCCGACGACGCCGAGCGGCAGCTGGTAGAGCCGGTCGGCATAGGAGAGCCAGGCGACGGCGCCGTCGAAGAACGAGCCGACCTGGCGCCCGACCAGCAGGTTGATCTGGACGACGCCCCCCGACAGCACCGCGGGGGCCGCGATGATCGCAAGCCGCCGCAGATCCGGCGTGAGCCGCGGCAGGCGGGGCGCGAGCGACAGGCCGGCCCGCGCCGCGCCCCACCAGACGAGCGCGAGCTGGGCGATGCCTGCGACCGGCACCGACCAGATCTGCCACAGGCCGATGTCGCCGCCGGTGGCCCAGCCGGCGAGCAGGAAGCCGATCATCACCAGGTTCATCAGGATCGGCGCCGCGGCCGCGAGCGCGAAGCGGCCCAGCGCGTTCAGCACGCCGCCGATCAGCGCGGTCAGCGAGATGAACAGGATGTAGGGAAAGGCGATGCGGCCGTAGGCGATTGCGAGATCGAAGCGCTCGTCGCCGACGAAGCCGCTCGCCATCGCCAGCACCAGCAGCGGCATCGCCACCATGCCCGCGGCGGTGAAGACGATCAGCAGCGCCCCGAGCCCCGAGAGCGCGTCGCGCGCGAAGCCGGTCGCGTCCTCGCCCGCCTCGAAGCGCTTGGAGAACATCGGGATGAAGGCCATGTTAAATGCGCCCTCGGCGAAGAAGCGGCGAAACATGTTGGGCAGCGTGAAGGCGATCAGGAAGGCCTGCGCGACCGGGCCGGTGCCGAGGAATGCGGCCATCAGCACGTCGCGCGCGAGGCCGAGCACCCGGCTCGCCATCGTCCAGGAGCCCACCGTCAGGAAGGCGGGCAGCAGGCGGATCGGCCGGTTCACTGCGGCGGGCCGTCCCCGGCGCCGGGCTTGGGCGCGAGCCCTTCGGGCAGCGCGTCGGAGGCCTCCTCGGGCGAGATGGCGGCGCGCAGACGGGTTTCGAGCGTGCGGCGCTTGGCCTCGGAATGCAGCTTCAGCCCGAAGATGTCCTTGACGTAGAACACGTCCACCGCCTGCTCGCCGTAGGTGGCGATGATCGCGGAGGCGATGGAGATGTTGTTGGCGGTCAGCGTGCGGGCGATGTCGTGGACGAGGCCGAGCCGGTCGCGGGTCTCGACCTCGACGATCGTGTAGATGTCCGAGCCGACATTGTCGAAGGCGATCCGGGTCGGGACCACGAAGTCGCGCTCGCGCCGCTTGAGCGTGGCCTTGGCGCGCAGCGCGGTGCCGGCCGCGACCTCGCCCCTGAGGATGCGCGCGACGCTCGCGCGCAGCCGCGCGAGGCGGGCGCGCTCGTAGGGGCGTCCTTCGGCGTCCTGGGTCCAGAAGGCGGCGGTGGCGATGCCGTCGGTGGTGGTGTAGGTCCGCGCGTCGACCACGTTGGCGCCCGCGAGGGCGAGCGCGCCGGCGAGCCGGGCGAAGATGCCGGGATGGTCGGCCATCGCGAAGCAGACCTGGGTCGCGTCGCGCTCGAAATCGAGGGCGACCTCGATCTGGATCGCAGGGTCGTCGGCCTCGAGCTTGCCCACGAGCCGGGCGAAGCTCGCATGCGTGCCGGTGTCGAAGCCGAGCCAGTAGGGCGGGTAGTGCCGCGCACATTCCGCCGCGACCGCCGCGGGCGTCCAGCCGGTCAGCGCACGGCCCAGCGCCTCCTTGGCCGCGGCCTCGCGCTCGGGCCGGCTTGCCGTGGAGGTGCCGCCGGTCAGGTATTCCTGCGTCTCGGCGTGGAGCGCGCGCAACAGCATGGCCTTCCAGTTGTTCCAGATGCCGGGTCCGACGCCGCGGATGTCGCAGACGGTGAGCACGGTCAGGAGCTTCAGCCGG
>JBBQRM010000518.1:0-2534 GCA_038214855.1 Rhodobacterales bacterium
AGCTGAAGTCCGAGTGCCAGTCGCCGCCGAACACGCCGACCTTGACCTCGCCTGCCTCCTTCAGCACCGCGATCACCTCCGGGTCGTCGGGCAGCGGCGCCACGTAGGGAAGGCGCATCGGCGGGCCGAAGACGCGCGTCAGCCGCTTCTGGCCGGCAATGTCGAGATACTGGTCGCGGAACACCAGCACCAGATGCGCCTGGAGGGCTGCGCGCAATTCCTGCGCGAGCTCCGGCGCGATCGCCTCGCGGAGCGAGACGCAAGCAACCTCGGCGCCGATGGTTCCGGTCAGTGGGCGTATCTTGAGCATTGGCATGTCTCCGGCAGCGACTCGGGCGCCATAGATGCCGAAGTCGCGTCCGCCGTCAAACCCCGCCGTCAAGTTCCCTCGCCGCGATGGTACGGGCTGCCGGCGAGGATCGAGGCGGCGCGGTAGAGCTGCTCGGCCAGCATCGCGCGCACGAGCATGTGCGGCCAGACCATGGCGCCGAGCGACAGGCGGAGGTCCGCGGAGCCCTTGAGGTCCGGGGCCAGCCCGGCCGCGCCACCGATCAGGAACGCGAGGTCGCGGGTGCCCTCCTCGGCCAGACCGCGCAGATGCCCGGCGAAGGCCTCCGAGCCCATCTCCACCCCCCGCTCGTCGAGCGCCACGACCCGCGCACCGCGCGGCACCGCGGCCTCAATCAGCGGCGCCTCCGCCTCGGGTCCGCTGCCGCGGCGGGATACCACCTCCACCACCTGCGCCGGACCCAGGCCGAGGGCGCGACCGCTGCGCCCGAAGCGCGCCAGGTAGTCCTCGACCAACGCCGCCTCCGGCCCCGGCCGCAACCGGCCGACGGCGCAGATCGTCACGCGCACCGTGCGTCAGACCGTGTCGGCGGCCCGCGGCTGTGCCGCACCCTGCGGCATCCACATCTTCTCGAGCTGATAGAACGCCCGCACCTCGGGACGGAAGACGTGCACGATCGCGTCGCCCGCGTCGATCAGCACCCAGTCGCCGAGTTCCTTGCCCTCGGTCCGGCACTGAACGCCGAGATCGTGCTTCAGCCGGTCGGCGAGCTTCTCGGCGATCGCACCGACCTGCCGCGAGGAGCGGCCGGTGGCGATCACCATGTGATCGGCCATCTCGGATTTGCCGGTGAGGGGGATGGTCACGATGTCCTCGGCCTTGTCGTCTTCGAGCGATGCGAGGATGATCGACAGCAGCTGCCCGCCGTCGCTGTTCCCGGCACGCGGCGCGAAGGCGCCCGCCGGAGCCGCGGCGTGAGCCGCCGGTGTGTGTTGGGTCAGTTCGGATTCCTCCGTTGATGCGCGCCGTTCCAGCCCGGCGCCGGCCTCCTCAATGTAAGCCACCGGCGGCCCTCGCTCAAGGAGCGAGATCGGGAACGCGCGCCTTGGTTAACGCAGGCCCGTCCGTCGCGCGGTCACAGCCGCGCCAGCCGCTCGACGAGGAGCGCGAAGAAAGCCTGAGCATCGGCCTCGCGGATGAACTCGACGTTCGGCGCCCGTCCGCTCACGCCCCACCAGTCCACCACCGTCTGTCCGAAGGTGAGCGCGGAGCCGGTCTCGACCGCCAGATTCACGAGCCTGCCCCGGTAGATCTCCGGCGCGAGCAGCCAGGCGATCACGTTTGGATCGTGCAAGGGCGCGCCGTCGCTGCCGTATTTGGCGAGATCGAAGCGCTCGGAGAACGCCAGCATCTCCGCCACCGCCTCGCCGACCCGCGTCCCGAGCCCGCGCAGCGCCGCCACCCGGTCGCGCCCCGCCAGGCACCGGTGCGTGGCGTCCAGCGGCATCACCACCACAGGCGCGCCGGCGGCGAACACCGCCTCGGCCGCATGTGGATCGGCAAAGATGTTGAACTCCGCCACCGGCGTGATGTTGCCGCCCTCGAAGGCGCCGCCGCCCATCGCCACGATCCGTTCGACCCGCCCGACGATGTCGGGGGCCAGCGAAAAGGCGAGCGCGAGATTGGTGTGCGGCCCGAGCGCGCACAAGGTCACGCTGCCCGCGGGCTCGGCGCGCAGCGTCCGAACGATGAACTCCACCGCATGCCCCTCGGCCGGACGCATCGCGGGCTCCGACAGGTCCGGCCCGTCGAGCCCGGTCGCGCCGTGCACGTGCTCCGCCGTGACCGGCGCGCGGACCAGCGGCCGGTCCGCTCCAGCATAGACAGCGACGTCGGTGCGGCCGGCCAGTTCGCAGACCTTGAGCGCGTTCTTCACCGTCAGCGCCAGCGGGACGTTTCCGGCGACCGCGGTGATCCCCAGCACCTCGAGCTCCGGCGACGCGAGCGCGAGCAGGATCGCCACCGCGTCGTCCTGGCCGGGATCGGTGTCGATGATGATCTTCAATGGCCTGCCCCGGTCGGTTTTTCAGCGCATACCCCCCTCCGGGCGGCGCTGGCAAGGGCGCCGCACCCACGCGCGAGACGGTCAGGCGAGCCCGCAGGGTTCAACCGGAGCGGCGGGCGCGGAGTCATGTCGCACGGTGTCGCACCGTGGGACATGACTCCGACCATTAATTTCATTGGA
>JBBQRM010000519.1:0-2507 GCA_038214855.1 Rhodobacterales bacterium
ACGTGGGCTCCGCTTCGGCGGGGGGCATCGTCGCGGTGATCCTCGCCAATATCGTCGCGATCTTCCTGATCAGGCTGCTCGGCAAGAACCTGGACAAATGAGGGGCTGAGATCATGGCGCGCAACGTGTCGATGCGACGCAAGGCCGGCTTCACCATCCTCGGCTGGCTCGTGGGCTTTCTGATCTTCTTCCCGATCCTGTGGACCATCATTACGAGCTTTAAATCCGAGGCGGAAGCCATTGCGAGTCCGCCGTCTTTCGTGAACTTCAACTGGACGCTCGAAAACTACTACACCGTCAACACCCGCTCGAACTATCCGCTGCACGTGCTGAACTCGGTGGTGATCTCAATTGGATCGACCCTTCTGGGGCTGCTGATCGCGGTGCCCGCCGCCTGGGCCTTCGCCTTTGCGCCTACCAAGCACACCAAGGACGTGCTGATGTGGATGTTGTCGACCAAGATGCTGCCGGCGGTGGGCGTGCTGGTGCCGATCTATCTGATCTTCCGCGACTGGGGGCTTCTCGATACCCGCTCGGGGCTGGTGGTGGTGCTGACGCTCATCAACCTGCCGATCATCGTCTGGATGCTCTACACCTATTTCCGGGAGATCCCCGGCGACATTCTCGAGGCGGCGCGGATGGATGGGGCGAGCCTGCCCAAGGAGGTGATCTACGTGCTGCTGCCGATGGCAGTGCCGGGGATCGCCTCGACGATGCTCTTGAACATCATCCTCGCCTGGAACGAGGCCTTCTGGACGCTGAACCTCACGGCGTCGAAGGCCGCGCCGCTGACCGCGTTCATCGCGAGCTATTCGAGCCCCGAGGGGCTGTTCTGGGCGAAGCTCTCGGCGGCTTCGACGCTGGCGATAGCACCCATCCTGATCATGGGCTGGTTCAGTCAGAAGCAACTCGTCCGCGGCCTGACCTTCGGCGCGGTGAAATAGGAGGCGGGCATGGGCGACATCACATTGCGCGGCGTGCGCAAGGTCTTCGGCCCGGTCGAGGTAATCCCCGGGCTCGATCTCGACATCGAGGACGGGGCCTTCGTGGTCTTCGTCGGGCCCTCGGGTTGCGGCAAGTCCACGCTCCTGCGGCTGATCGCGGGGCTCGAGGACGTCTCGGGCGGCACGATCACCATCGACGGCCGCGATGCGACCGAGACGCCGCCGGCGCGCCGCGGCCTCGCGATGGTGTTCCAGAGCTACGCGCTCTATCCGCACATGAGCGTGCGCAAGAACATCGCTTTTCCGCTCAAGATGGCGGGCCAGGCCAAGGATGCGATCCGCGCCAAGGTCGAGGGGGCGGCGCAGGTGCTCAACCTCACCAACTACCTCGAACGCCGGCCGGCCGAGCTTTCGGGCGGCCAGCGCCAGCGCGTCGCCATCGGCCGGGCCATCGTGCGCGAGCCGGCGGCGTTCCTGTTCGACGAGCCGCTGTCGAACCTCGATGCGGCGCTGCGCGTGAACATGCGGCTGGAGATCTCCGAGCTGCACCAGAAGCTCAAGACCACGATGATCTACGTGACCCACGATCAGGTCGAGGCGATGACGATGGCCGACAAGATCGTCGTGCTGAACGCGGGGCGCATCGAGCAGGTCGGCAGCCCCGCGCATCTGTATGCGAAGCCCGCGAACCGCTTCGTCGCGGGCTTCATCGGCAGCCCGAAGATGAACCTGATCGACGGAGCGGAGGCCGAAAAGCACGGTGCCGCTGCCATCGGCGTGCGCCCCGAGCATCTCGCGGTCAGCCGAAGCGAGGGCGACTGGCGCGGCACGGTGACGGTGGCCGAGCATCTGGGATCGGACACGTTCCTGCACGTCGACGTGGCGGGGCTCGAGCCGATGACCGCGCGCGCGCCCGGCGAGTTCGACATCCGGCCCGGCGACCCGGTCTGGCTCACCGCCGAGCCGGGCCGTGTCCACCGCTTCGACCGCGAGGGGCTGGCGCTTTGAGGCTCGAGGGAAAATCGGCTCTGATCACCGGGGCCGCGCGCGGCATAGGTGCCGCCTTCGCGCGCGCCTATGCCGCCGAGGGCGCGCGGGTGGCCATCGGCGACATCGACATGGACGGCGCAGATGCCACGGCCGCGGAGATCGACGGCGCTTTTGCGGTTCGGCTCGACGTGACGGACCAGGCTTCGATCGACGCGGCCGTGGCGGCGGTTGTCGAGCGGGGCGGGCTCGACATCCTGGTGAACAATGCTGCGGTCTTCGATCTTGCGCCGGTCACCGAGATCACCCGCGAGAGCTTCGAGCGGCTGGTGGCGATCAACCTCGCCGGTACGCTCTTCACGCTGCAGGCGGCGGCGAAGGCGATGATTGCGCAGGGGCGCGGCGGCAAGATCATCAACATGGCCTCCCAGGCAGGGCGGCGGGGCGAGGCGCTGGTCGCGGTCTATTGCGCGACCAAGGCCGGGGTGATCAGCCTCACGCAATCCGCAGGGCTTGGACTGATCCAGCACGGGATCAACGTGAACGCTATCTCGCCGGGCGTGGTGGACGGCGAGC
>JBBQRM010000520.1:0-2506 GCA_038214855.1 Rhodobacterales bacterium
GTGCGTTTCCGCGCCGGAGCAGCCCCGCTCGAGCAGGCGAGCGTGCGCGCCGCCATCGCCGCGGGCGAGGCACGGATGGATGGCCGCGGCCGGCTGGTGATCCGCAAGTCCGGCACCGAGCCGCTGGTCCGCATCATGGGCGAATGCGAGGATCCCGACCTGCTCGCGCGGGTGGTCGGCGAGATCGAGGCGGAGGTCGCGAAATTCGCCTGAGCGCCGATGGCCTCATCCGCGGTGCCGCGACGCATTGGCCTTGAACCGGCGGCGGCCGAGCGGACCGCACGGGTCCGAAATCCTTTCCATGTAGTTAATGGCATCGATAAAAACCTATCAAATCAATTACATATCGATCTGCTCAACCTTGAGCACGCGTGAGCACCACCGGCTCCTGCCATATCATCCTGCTCGAAGATCGCTCCGGGCGGTTGGCAGGGGGCGACAAAGCCGCTATCGCGAAGTCGGGCGCGTTCCCGGACCAGGGTGAGCGGGGCGGGCTCGGCGATCTCACCCTGACGATGGAGAGGCCCATGCCCTCGCTCGACGCGGCCGCCGTGGCTGCGGCAATCCCCCGTCCCCCGACCCTCCCCGAGCGCCCGCACTTCTCCTCCGGCCCCTGCGCCAAGCGCCCGGGCTGGAGTGCCGAGGCGGTGGCGGCCCGCGCCTTTCTCGGCCGCTCGCACCGCGCCCCCCACCCCAAGGCGCAGCTCGCCGAGGTCATCGCGCGGACGGCCCGGCTCCTCGGACTGCCCGATGACTACCGGCTCGGGATCGTCCCGGCCTCCGACACCGGCGCCTTCGAGATGGCGATGTGGTCGATGCTGGGTGCGCGGCCCGTCGACATGCTCGCCTGGGAGAGCTTCGGGCAGGCCTGGGCTACCGATGCCGTTAAGCAGCTGCGGCTGGCGGACTGCCGGGTGCTCGCCGCCGACTACGGCCGCCTGCCCGACCTCGGGGTTGTCCGGCCCGACGCCGATGTCTGCTTCACCTGGAACGGGACGACAAGCGGCGCGCGGGTGCCCGACGCGGACTGGATCGCACCCGATCGGGCGGGGCTGACCTTCTGCGACGCGACGTCTGCGGCGTTCGCGCAGGCTCTGGACTGGCCCAAGCTCGACGTGACCACCTTCTCGTGGCAGAAGGCGATGGGCGGCGAGGCGGCGCATGGCGTGCTGGTCCTCAGCCCGCGCGCCGTCGCGCGGCTCGAGAGCTTCGCGCCCGACCGGCCGCTCCCGAAGATCTTCCGCCTGACCAAGGGCGGCAGGCTGATCGAGGGCATCTTCTCCGGCAACACGATCAACACCCCGTCGATGCTCTGCGTCGCCGACTGCCTCGACGCGCTCGACTGGATGGAGGGGCTCGGCGGGCAAGAGGCCACGCGGGCGCGGGCGGATGCGAATTTCGCAGCACTCCAGGCCTGGGTGGACCGCACGCCTTGGGTGGAGAACCTGGTCGCGGAACCGGAGTGGCGGTCGAACACCTCCGTGTGCCTCAAGATCGTCGATCCGCTCTTCGCCGACCGCGACGAGGCGGCGCAGCGCGGCTTCGTGAAGGCGATGGTGCGCAGGCTCGAGGAGGCGGAGGCGGCCTACGACGTGGGCGGCCACCGCGACGCGCCGCCGGGGCTGCGCATCTGGTGCGGCACGACGGTCGAGACCGCGGACATCGAGGCGCTGACGCCGTGGCTCGACTGGGCGTTCGCCGAAACCTCGGCGGCGGGGTGAGGATCGTGCCGAGGGTTCTGGTCTCGGACGAGCTGTCGGACGCCGCGGTCGGCGTGTTCCGCGACAGCGGCGTCGACGTGGACTTCCAGCCGCAGCTCGGGCGGGACCCCGAGCGGCTCGCCGCAGCCATCGGCGACTACGACGGGCTCGCGATCCGCTCGGCCACAAAGGTGACGGCAGACCTTCTGGCCCGCGCCAGCCGGCTGCGGGTGGTGGGGCGCGCCGGCATCGGGGTGGACAACGTCGATCTCCAGGCTGCGAGTGCGCGGGGCGTCGTGGTGATGAACACGCCCTTCGGCAACTCGATCACCACCGCCGAGCATGCGATCGCGCTGATGTTCGCGGTGGCGCGTCAGATCCCGGCGGCGGACGCCTCGACGCGGGCGGGGAAGTGGGAGAAGTCGCACTTCATGGGGGTGGAGATCAGCGGCAAGACGCTCGGCCTGATCGGGGCGGGCAACATCGGCTCGGTGGTCGCCTCCCGCGCGATCGGGCTGAGGATGAAGGTGATCGCCTTCGATCCCTACCTGAGCGGGGACCGCGCGCAGGCGCTGGGGATCGAGCGGGTGGAGGCGCTGGAGGAGCTGCTCGGCCGGGCGGATTTCGTTTCGCTGCACCTGCCGAGGACCGAGAAGACCGCGAACATCCTGTCGGCCGAGCGGATCGCCTGCATGCGCCCGGGGGCGCGGCTGATCAACTGCGCGCGCGGCGGGCTGGTGGACGAGGCGGCGGTCGCGCGGGCGCTGCACGAGGGGCGGCTGGCGGGGGCGGCCTTCGATGTCTTC
>JBBQRM010000521.1:0-2493 GCA_038214855.1 Rhodobacterales bacterium
CGACCGCCTCGAGCCCGTTCTGCACCGCCACGACCGTCATGCCGCTCAGCTCGCAGAGCCTGCGGATGATGAACTGGTTGGTCTGGTTGTCGTCGGCCAACAGCACCCGCAACCCGTCCAGCCCGGCGCTCGGGACCGGCGCGGGCGCCGGCAGCGGCGCCCCTGCCGGCCGCACGACACGCGCGGCAGGCAGGCGGATCCAGAAGGTCGCCCCCTCGCCCATGCGGCTCGCCACGCCGATCTCGCCGCCCATCTTCTCCACCAGGCCCTTGGAGATAGAAAGGCCCAGCCCGGCTCCGCCCTGCGGCTGCGGGAAGGTGCCGCCGGCCTGGCGGAACCGCTCGAAGATCACCGTCTGGTCCGCCTCCGAAATGCCCGGCCCCTCGTCGCGCACCGCGAACTCCAGCCGCCCGTCGCCGAGATCGCGCGCCCTGAGCGTCACCGGCGTGCCGGAGGAGAACTTGACCGCGTTGCCCACGAGGTTGATCAGCACCTGCTTGATCCGCTTGGCGTCGCCCCCGAACTGGTGGTTCGTCGCCACCTCGTCCTCCACCACGAGCACCACCTTGCGCATGGCGGCGCTGCCGTAGAGGGTGCTGGCCACCTCCTTGAGCAGGTCGCCCACCGAGAAGAGGCTCTCGTTCAGATTAAACAGCCCGGCCTCGATCCGCGAGACGTCGAGGATGTCCTCTATGATCGCCATCAGCGACTCGCCGGAGGTGCGCAGCGTCGCGACCAGCTCCCGCTGCTGCTCGCTCAGGTCGGTGCGCGCGAGCAGCTGCGCGATCCCGAGGACCCCGTTCAGCGGCGTGCGGATCTCGTGGCTCATGTTGGCGACGAACTCGGTCTTGAGCCGCGAGGCCTCCACCGCCGCATTGTGAGCGTCGATCAGCACCTGCTTGGCCTCGTGCGCCTCGCTCACGTCGTTCTCGCTCAGAAGGATCGCGCGCCGCCCGGTCACCGCGTCGAAGCAGCGCGAGGCGAGCACGTGATGCCAGCGCCGGCCAAGCGTCGTGACCATCTCAACGGAGGCGTCGAACAGCCCCCGCGCCTCCACCTCCCCGAGCAGCCGGTCGTAGTCGCGCGCATCTCCGAAGCGCTCGCCCGCCGACAGGACCGAGCCGCCGTAGCAGGTCCGCGCCGCGGTGTTGGCGTAGAGCACGAGCCCTTCCGGATCGAGCAGCGAGATACAGACCGACGTATACAGCACCGCCTCGGCGCTGCGCAGAGCCTCCGGGGTGGCGCGAACGATACCGGGCGCCTCGCAGAACATGCCCATCCGCCCGTCCGGCAGGCGGATGCCGCGGAACACGACGTCGAGCGTGCGCGGAATGCCGCGCGGATATATGGTCCAGGACTCGCGGAACTCCGCGGCGTGCCGGACGAAATCCTCCTGATACTGCTTCAGCCGGCGCGCCACGACCGGCGACATGTCCGCCGCGAGATCGCGCGCGAAGAGCTCTTCGGGGTCGCGCGCCCCCCAGACGCCGAGACCGGCGTCGTTCGCCCAGACGACGCGCGCCCGGTCGATGTCGAACACCCACAGTGCCACCCCGAGCTTCGGCAGGAAATCCCGGCCGACGACGGCCTTGAAGTGTTCTTCTCGATGCATCTGGCGATCCGGGCCCGTGCCGTCTGAGCAGAGGATGATCGGCGCCGCGGCAGGACGCTGCGGCGCCGGTCCGATCAGGCCGCCAGCACTGAGCCGGTGACCGCGTTCGGCCGATACGTCGTACACCCTTTGCAACCTGAGCGATAGGCCGAGCGATAGATCTCCTGGAACGCATCGAAGCCGATGGTTTCTGGACAGTTCACCGTCTTGGAGATCGCCGCGCAGGTCCAGCGCTGGAACGCCGCCTGCATCCGCACATGCGCCTCCGGCTCGAGGTCCATCGCTGTACGAAATGACGCCGGCAGCGGGGCATCGACCCCGTGCACCTCGCGGTAGCGCGCGACAGCGTAATCGACCACCTCCTCGGCCGCCCTGCTGCCATCGGCCTGCGTGACCTGGCGCGTGTAGGCGGTGGCGAAGATCGGCTCGATCCCCGATGAGACGTTGCCGGCAAGCATCGAGGTCGTCCCCGTGGGCGCGATCGAGGTGAGCAGCGCGTTGCGCAGCCCCCAGCTGGCGATGTCCGCCCGAACGTCGGCGTCGAGCGCCTGCATAGCCTCGCTCGCGAGGTGCCGCTCGGCATCGTAGAGCGGGAAGCTACCCTTCTCGCGCGCCAGCGCCGCTGAGGCGCGATACGCGGCGTTCTGGATCTCACGCGCCCAAAGGCCGGCGGCGGCGACCGCCTCGTCGCTGCCGTAGACGAGCCCCAGCATCGCCAGCGCATCGGCAAGCCCGGTGACACCGAGCCCGATCCGCCGCTTGGACAGAGCCTCGGCGCGCTGCTCGGGCAGCGGGAAAAGCGACACGTCGACGGCGTTGTCGAGCAGCCGCACGCCCGCCTCGACGAGCTGGCGCAGCTCGACCAGATCGAGTGCCGCTTC
>JBBQRM010000522.1:0-2482 GCA_038214855.1 Rhodobacterales bacterium
CAGTCCGACGAGCAGGGCGGACGGCGCGTCGGGCCAGGCGACGCCCGCGGCCCCGAGGGCGAGGCCCGCCGCGAGACCGGCGGCGAGGAGCGCGAGCGGGACCCCGGCGGGCTGGCCCGGCGGGCGGCCGAGCAGCAGGCCGAGGGCGATCAGCAGCAGGACATGTTCGAGCGCGAGGACCGGATGCAGGAGGCCCGCGTAGAAGCCGCCGCCTCCGGGCAGCGCGCCGTGCGCGAAGGCCGGCGCGGGGGCCAGCGCCGGGACCGCGAGCGCCAGCCGCCGGATCATGCGAGGCCGGTCAGGAAGGCGCCGCCCGCGAGCGCGATCGCGGCGCCGGCGAGTTTGACCGCGACGCGGCCCGCGGGCCATTTCCCGATCATGCCGATGGCGATGCCGGTCAGGTGCAGGAGGCCGGTCGCGACGACGAAGCCGACGGCGTAGACGATCGGGTCGGCGGCCGCGGGCAGTTCGGCGCCGTGGGCGTGGCCGTGGAAGATCGCGAAGACGCTGACGACGACCGCGGCGATCCAGAGCGGCGGACGGGCCGAGAAGACCACCATCAGGCCGAGCACGACGCCCGACAGCGCGATGCCGACCTCGACGCCGGGAACGGGGACGCCCGCGACGCCCGCGGCGCCGCCGAGCGCCATGACCAGCGGGAAGAGGATCGGCAGGAGCCAGATCGCGACGCCGCCGAGGATGCCGCCCCAGAGGCCGACGGCGACCATCGCGACGACATGGTCGAGGCCGCCGATCGGATGCAGGAAGCCGCTGGCGAGCCCGCCGAGTTCCGCGCCGGTATGGGCGAGCGCGGGGTTCGCCGCGAGGATCGCCGCGGCGATCGGGATGGTCGAGCGGGCGATTGACATCTGGCGGCCTTTCCTCGGGGTGGACCCGCGGAGACCGCGGCGTCGTGCTCCACCTACGAAACACGGGGCCGCAAGGTTTCGACGCAGCGACGCGTCGTCAAAAGACGGATGCGGGCCTTGCGCGATCTCGGACGGGCGCGCGTTCCGCACGGCTCAGTAGAGCCCGTTGATCTCGACCGGCAGCCGCCGGACCTGGCGCGGTCCGCGCAGGATGTCGATGGTCTCGGGCGGGGCGGCCTCGATGCTGCGCAGGCGCTGGAAGCGGTTCTGCGACACCGCCGTCACCGTGGCGCGGTTGCGCAGGATGGTCGGGCGCAGGAAGACGAAGAGCGTGCGCTTGGCTCCGCTTTGGCCGTTCGTGCTGAAGAGCCGCCCGAGCACGGGGATGTCGCCGAGGCCCGGCACCCGCGTCGTCGAGGAGGTCCGGTCGTCGGTGATCAGGCCGCCGAGCACGATGGTGGCGCCGTTGTCGGCGAGCACGGTCGTCTGGATCAGCCGCTGGCTGGTGATGATGTCCGCGGCGTCGGGCACGTTCGGCGCGATCAGCGAGGAGACTTCCTGCATCACTTCGAGCTGGACGACGTCGCCTTGGGTGATCCGCGGCACGACGCGCAGGGTGATGCCGACGTCCTGGCGCTCGATGGTGGTGAAGGGGGTGAGGTTATTGCCGCCCCCGGTCTGGTAGGCGCCGGTGCGGAAGGGCACGTTCTGGCCCACCACGATCTCGGCGACCTGGTTGTCGAGGGTGGTGATGCTGGGGGTGGAGAGCAGGTTGGCCTTGCTCGACTGGCCGAGCGCCTGGACGAGGATGCCGAACTGGTCCTCGCTCGAGAGGCCGACCGAGAGGCCCTGGTCGGCCACGCCGGCCGCGGTGGGGACGCGCAGCAGCGTCAGGATGTTCTTGAGCGTCAAGCCCACGGGCGAGAAGGAGGTCGCGGCGAAGCCCGCCGAGGTGGCGGCGCTGCCGAGGCCGAGCTGGACGCCGAGCTGTTCGGAGATGTCGCCGGCGATCTCGACGATGGCCGCCTCGATCAGGACCTGCGGGCGGCGCTGGTCGAGCTGGGCGATGAGCCCTCCGAGGTCGGCCTGCACCTCGGCGCGCGCCCGCACCACGACCGCGTTGATCTCGAGCGCGGCCTGGATGGTGATCTCCTCGGCCGCGAGCGAGCCGACGGGGGGCGGGGCGAAGGCGAGCTCGGTGGCGACGGCGGGGTCGCGCGGGATGCCGAAGCGGTCGGCGATGCCGAAGTCTTCGGCGGGCATGGGCGTCCGGACCTGGGTTTCGAGCGACAGCGCCACGGGGTTGGTGGCGCCGCCCTGGGCCCCGATCACGCCGCGCAGCACTTCGACGAGGGCGGCGGCGTCGGCGAAGGCGAGGCGGTAGACCCGCGTGACCGGAACGAGCGAGGGCAGGGCGCGGCCGGGCTGGTCGAGTTCCTCGGCGAGGCGGCGGACGGTCTCGACCCTCTCGGCGTCGCCGCGCACCAGCAGGACGCCGGCGCGGGCCTCGATCGCCACGCGGGGCGAGAGACCCGCGCCTTCGGCGCCGAGCACGCTGGCAAGCGCCTCGGCGATCTCGACCGCATCGGCGTTGCGTATGGGGATCGTCGAGA
>JBBQRM010000523.1:0-2457 GCA_038214855.1 Rhodobacterales bacterium
CGACACGGTGTTCATCGGCTCGTGCACCAACGGGCGGATCGAGGACCTGCGCGAAGTCGCCAAGGTCATGCAGGGCCGCCGCGTCAAGGAGGGCCTCCGCGCGATGATCGTCCCCGGCTCCGGCCTCGTGCGGGCCCAGGCCGAGGAGGAGGGCATCGCCGACCAGCTGATCGCCGCGGGCTTCGACTGGCGCCTCGCCGGCTGCTCGATGTGCCTCGGCATGAACCACGATCAGCTCGCGCCCGGCGAGCGCTGCGCCTCGACCTCCAACCGCAACTTCGAGGGACGGCAGGGGCGCGGCGGCCGCACGCACCTGCTCTCGCCCGCAATGGCCGCCGCGGCGGCGGTGACCGGCCGACTCACCGACGTGCGCGAGCTGATGTGAGGCGGGCGCGATGGCACGCTGGGTGATCCTTGTCGCGCTCGGGGCTCTGTCGATAGTTCTGGGCTTCGTGGCGCTCCTCAACCCGTTCGCGGCCACGCTCGCCGCGACCACGCTCGCCGCCTGGTTCTTCCTCGTCGTGGGCCTTCTCCTGCTCGTCGCGGCGTTTCGTGCCGACGAGCACGTGCCGGGGCGCATATGGACCGGCCTCACCGGGTTCTTCGGGGTGCTTGCCGCATCGTCATCCTCGTCAATCCCCTCGCGGGAATGGTCTCGCTCACCCTGGTGGTGGCGGTGATGTTCCTGGTGACCGGCGCCACGCGGCTGTGGCTCGCCTGGAGAATGCGCGAGACGCGGCTCTTCTGGCTGCTCGCGCTCACCGGCGCGCTCTCGGTGCTGCTGGGCGGGATCATCCTCGCGGGCTTTCCCGCGACGGCAGCGACGATCCTGGGGCTCCTGCTCGCCATCGAGCTCCTGTCGAGCGGCGCGAGCCTGATCGCGCTCGGCCTGATGCGCCGCGGCAGCGGTGCGTGATACCGGCTCCATTTTCGCCCGCCCGCGGACGGACGCCACCAGGCGGGGCCCGGGTGACCCGCTGACCCGCCCCAAATCCTAACAAAACGTAAAAACGCGGTTTTTTCTCCAACGATTTCAACGGTCGAGTGCATGTTGCACAGTGCAACACCCGATGTTGCGCACCGCGCCCCCTGCCCCCTACTCCGCCTGAAGCCGCCGCCGGATCGCCACCGCCGCAAGGCTCAGAGCCCCGCACCACAGCCCCATCGCCAGGCTCTGCGAGGGGAAGTCCACGCCGGCGTCGATCAGCAGCCCCGTAACCCCCGGCCCGATCGCGGTCGAGACGACCATCACCGTCGTCGCCAGCGACCGCACCGCCCCCAGATACCGCGTACCGTAGGCCTGCGGCAGCAGCGCCCCCCACAGCGCCCCCGCCATCCCTTGGGTGAGGCCGAGCAGCGCCAGCGCCGCGAACCAGCCCGAGACGTGCTCCGCCGGCCCGATCAGCGCCACCCCCGCGCCCATCGGCAGCAGCAGGACCGGCAACAGCCGGTCCGGCCCGAAGCGGTCGACGGCCCAGCCCGCCGCCAGCGCCGAGGCGACGGTCAGGCTCGCATAGACCGAATAGCCCGGCGCCATCTGGCCGAGCGTCCAGCCCTTCACCCCCGCGATATGGACCTGGTGGAAGAAGGTGACCGTGCCGATGAACCCCGGCGTCAGCAGGATCGGCAGCAGCGCCCAGAACAGCCAGTGCCGAACAACGTCGCCGCGACTCCAGTGCCGGTCGCCGAGGCCAGCCGTGCCGCCGCCCTCGACGCTGCCCCGCGGCGCGCGCCCCCGCGCCAGCAGCAGCCACAGCGCCGGGGCCGCGCCCAGCGCGAGAACGGCCGCGGCGAGCATCCAGGTCGCGCGCCAGCCGATCATGGCCATCAGCGTCACCGCCGCGAGCGACAGCGCCACCTCGGCGGCGGAATAGCCTAGCGAGACCACCGCAATCGCCCGGCCCCGGCGGGCACGGAACCAGCGCCCCATCGCCGTCATCGCGATATGCCCGAACATCCCCTGCCCGCAGAACCTCAAGCCGAAGAGCCCCAGACCAAGCAGCCAGAGCGAGCCGCCGAGTGCCAGCGCGAGGCAGGCCGCGGCGAAGCCGAGCGCCACCAGCGGCGCGAGCCGCGCCAGCGGCATCGTGTCCGCGAGCGCCCCGCGCGCAAACAGCAGCGCCGCCGCGGCCAGCGTCGCGAGCGTGTAGAGGCTGCCGAAGGCGCCGTCGCTCAACCCGTGGACCGCCTTGATCTCGCCGGCGAAGAGCGCGATGAACCAGGTCTGGCCGAAGGCCGAGGCGAAGGTGAGCAGGAAACCGGTGCCGAGCCATCGGGCATTGTCACGGAGAAAACCGAGCATCCGCGGGCTCTACGCCGCCACGGCACCGACCGCCAGCGGCTTGCGGGGCCCGGAACGGGTGGCGCGACCCGGCGCCTCGCAGGATGACGCCGGAACCGAGACCGGGGACATGGCGCGAGATTTCTGCTATGCTTTCAGCGGCCGCCAGGATTTTC
>JBBQRM010000524.1:0-2456 GCA_038214855.1 Rhodobacterales bacterium
AAGTGGTCGAGCAGCGCGGCGAGGCGCGACCTGCGGGGCAGTCTCTCTGGCGACGGTGACATGGCGGCTCCGATTCAAGGCGCCGCATCGATTCAGCAAATCGCTCCCCTGTCACCTGTCATATGAGTTCGGAGCCGTGCAGGAACGCGCCGGGGGATTGATCAGCGGCCATCGCGGCTGCATAACCCGGAGCGGGCCGGCTGCAAAGCATGCGGACGAGGGGATGCAATGAAGATCAGCGCGCGCAATGTGCTCGAAGGCAGCGTGGTGTCGGTCGAGCGCGGCGCCACCACCTCGATCGTGCGGCTCGACTGAGGTGGTGCGATCGTCACCGCCTCGATCACCAACGCCGCCGCCGACGATCTCGGCCTCGAGGCGGGGCGCCGGGCGCGCGCGGTGACTAAGGCCTCCGACGTGATGATCGCCATCGACTGAGCCCCGCACGGCAAAACGGCCCGCCGTCGCTCTCGGCAGGCCGTGTCACGGGAGACCGGGGCTCGCCCGATCAGGTGTCCGGAGCGATGACGCCTCTCAGAGCGCGCCTTCGCGCTGGAGCTTCTTGCGGGCGAGCTTGCGCGCGCGCCGGACGGCCTCGGCCCTCTCGCGCGCCTTCTTCACCGAAGGCTTCTCGAAATGCTGCTTGAGCTTCATCTCGCGAAAGACGCCTTCGCGCTGCAGCTTCTTCTTCAGAGCGCGCAGCGCCTGATCGACGTTGTTGTCACGAACCATCACCTGCACGGGTAGTCACCACCTTTCAGTCATGCGTTTCGAAATTCGGCAGGAGGGCGCTATATAGGCAAAGACGGCTGCCCTGTCCACCGGCCGTCGGAAATAACACGGAGCCCGACCCATGACCGCATCCGCATCCGAGAGCCCCGCGCCGCAAGGCGGACCGGAGGAAGGCGACGCGCTGGCGACGGTCCGCGACGCGGTCCTGGAGGCGGCCTTGCCGCATGTGGCCTTCGACGGCTGGACCGACCGGACGCTGGCGCGCGCCGTCGAGGACGCGGACGTGAACCCCGGGCTCGCGCGGCTCGCCTTCCCGCGCGGCGGCGTCGATCTGGCGCTGGCGTTCCACCACGCGCGCGACGCCGCACTGGCGCGGGCGCTGGAGAGCGAGGAGCTGATGGGCCTGCGGTTCCGCGATCGGATCGCCCATGCCGTGGCGCTCAGGCTCGAGCTGGTCGCGGGCGAGCGCGAGGCGGTGCGGCGGGCCACCGCGCTCTTCGCGCTGCCCAACCACGCCGCCGACGGGGCGCGGGCGATCTGGCATACCGCCGACGTGATCTGGACGGCGCTGGGCGACACGAGCCGCGACTACAACTGGTACACCAAGCGCACGACGCTCTCGGCGGTGCTTTCCTCCAGCCTGCTCTACTGGCTCGGCGACCTCAGCCCGGACATGCAGGCGACGCGCGACTTCATCCACCGGCGCATCGACAACGTGATGCAGATCGAGGAGGTCAAGGCCCGCCTTCGCGGCAATCCCCTGAGTGCTGCGATGCTGAAGGTCCCGCAGCGGCTGCTTGACCGGGTCCGAGCCCCCGACGATACTGAGCGTCCGGACCTGCCCGGCTCGTGGCGGGGCGATCACTGAGGCTGCGCGCATCTCGCCGCGCGGCCCTTGCGCGGGGGGCTGAATGGCGCTGGGCAAGCAGATTTCGACCTGGACCGGCGGGCGCTGGCACGACGGCAACCTGGCCGTGCTTGGCGCCGCCGATCACGGCGCCTGGCAGGGCACGCTGGTCTTCGACGGAGCGCGTGCCTTCGAGGGGGTGACGCCCGATCTCGACCTGCATTGCGCGCGGATCATCCGGTCCGCGGCGGTAATGGGCCTCGAGGCGCCGATGGGCGCGGAGGAGATCGAGGACGTGATTCGCGAGGGGCTCCGCCGATATCCGCCGGATGCGGCACTCTATCTGCGGCCGATGATGTGGTCGCGCGACGGCGGGCCCGCGATCATCGACCCGATGCCCGACACGACCTCTGTGGCGATCTGCATCGAGGATCTCCCCATGCCCGGGCCGCGGCCTTACTCGCTGACGGTCTCGCCCTATCGCCGGCCGCGACCGGACATGGCGCTGACCGAGGCGAAGGCCGCCTGCCTCTACGCCAACAACGGACGGATCGCGTCCGAGGCGCGGCGGCGGGGCTTCGACAATGCGCTGTCGCTCGATGCGGAGGGGCATGTGGCCGAGACCGCCTCGACCAACGTCTTTGCCGTTCGCGACGGGGTGGTCACGACGCCGGTCCCCAACGGCACGTTCCTCGACGGCATCACCCGGCGCCGCGTGATGGCGCTCCTGCGCGCCGACGGCGTCGAGGTGCGCGAGGCGGTGATGGAGGTCGCGGATTTCGCGGCGGCCGAGGAGATATTCCTGACCGGCAACGCCAGCAAGGTCACGGCCGTCACCCGCTTCGAGGGTCGCGAGCTCGGCTCGGGGCGGATCGCTGCG
>JBBQRM010000525.1:0-2440 GCA_038214855.1 Rhodobacterales bacterium
GATAGAGGTAGTCTGAGGCCAGAACGTCGCAGAGCCCGTTCTCAATCATGTCGGCGGCGGCGGGCGAGCCGATATGGCTGCCGCCCCGGACGACATTTGGAGCGCCGAAGACGGTGACGTCGCCGGCTTGACGGGCAGCACGCGTCACCCCTTCCGTCATCGGGAACTCGGCAATCCGCGCGTTCAGGCCGCGGTAAAAGGCGCGTGTCTCGTCGCGCGTGTCGTCGTGGCTCAGCATCGGCGCGCCCGCCGCTCGCCCCGCCGCGGCCACGCGGGCGATGGCGCAGCCGACATCGCCGCGCCGGTCCCAGACCTCTGCCAGAAGCGCGACATACCCCTCGACCGTAAGGTTCGCGCGTCTGGCATTGCCGGCGGTCCGGGTCTACATCCGCGCTTCGTTGAGCGCCGCGACGGCGAAGTCCGGCGAGCCCTCGAAAGCGCGGTCCTGCACAGCCACGTCGAAGGCGCGCATCGCCATCGAGGTGTGGTCGTTGAAGGCGATGGAGGGCAGGAGCGGCCCCGCCAGCGCGCGTTCGATCAGCGGGATTGCCTCTCGCGCGAACGTCTCCCACCTGAGCTGCACCCGGTTCTCGACCGAAAGCCGCGGGGCGAGGGCGGCCAGCGCGTCGATCATCGCCTCTGCCCGCTCGACCGAGCGTAGGCCGGGCTCCCAGCTCAGGGTCAGCGCGTGATAGGCCGTCGCGATCCCGTTGCCGGCGAGCTGACGGTCTGTCTCAAGCAGCGCCGCCTCGATCGGGAAGTAGACGCCCGGGCGGGGCATCACCTGGCGCTCGAACGCATCGCCGTGGATGTCGACGAAGGCGGGGCCGAGCAGGCGCCCGCGCCCGTCGATCCGGCGCACGCCTCGTCCGCGCCCGCCTTCGCCGATGCCCGCGATGACCCCGTCCGCCACGTAGAGGTCGGTTTCAACCACCTTGTCGTGCAGGACGACCCGCGCGCCTTCAATCAGCCACTCGCTCATCGCGCGCTGCCGATGATGCGCTGCCGCGCCAGCCCGCCCAGTTGCTCGACCGCGATGACCACGACGGCGATCATTAGGATCACGCTCATCGCCGTCGGGTAGTCGAAGAGGTCGAAGCCCACCTTCAGCTCCATGCCGATGCCGCCGGCGCCGACCAGCCCCAGGACGGTCGAGGACCGCACCGCCTTTTCCAGGGCGTAGAGCGCGGTCGAGACGAAGCCCGGCATGGCGGCAGGCACCACCGCACAGGCCACCACGTCAATACGGCGTGCACCAGTCGCGGTCAGCGCGTCGGACGGGCCGGGGTCGACCGCCTCCATGTCGTCGGCGAAGAAGCGGCCGCAGAAACCCAGTGTGTCGACCAGGACGGCGAGCATGCCCGCGAAGGGGCCGAGGCCCACCGCGACGACGAAGACCAAGGCCCAAGCGATGTCGGGCACCGCGCGCAGAAACCCCAACAGGACGCGGGTGACGGCGTTGACGAGCACGCCCGCCACCAGTCCGCGCGCGGCGAGCACCGCCACCGGCAGCGACAGCACGACGCCGAGCGCGGCTCCGGCGAGGGCGATTTGCAAGGTCTCCACCATCCGGGCTCCGAGCCTGCCGAGATTGTCGGTCGAGGGCGGCCACGCGCGGCTGACGAAGTCGGCCAGTTGCGGCGGCGCGGCGACGAGCTTGCCAGCCGACCAGCCGGCGCCGTGGAACGCCCAGAGGATCACCATGAGCGCCGCTGCATAGCCCAAGAATGCCGCGGCCGACGGCAACTCGTAGCGCCGCGGCGGCGCCTCAGCCATAGAGGCCACGAAGCTGTGCCGGGGCTAGTTCGCGCGCCGGCAGGTCCAGTCGGAGCCGGCCTTCGGCGAGGCCGAGCACCCGGTCGCCGTAGGTCAGCGCATGCTCGACATTGTGCGACGAAAACAGCACCGTCACCCCTTCCTCGCGCACCAGGCGAAAGAACAGCTCCATCACGTCCTCGCCCGCGGCGGGGTCGAGCGAGGCGCAGGGCTCGTCGGCGATCAGGAGCCGCGGCCCCGCCACCAGCGCCCGGGCGATGGCGACGCGCTGCGATTGCCCGCCCGAAAGCGTGTCGGCGCGCCGCAGCGCGAGATCGGCGAGCCCAACCCGGCCCAACGCCTCGGCCGCCTGCCTGCGCGCCGCCGCGGGCGCCAGTGCGTGGGTCCAGTAGCGCGGACCCGATCTCTGCCCCAGAAAGCCGTGCAGCACGTTCGACAGGACCGACAACCGGGGGACCAGGTTGTGTCGCTGCGCCACCAATCCGGTCTCCGCCCGAAGCCGCCGCATCGTCGCGCCGCGCGCCTGGCCGATCTCGGTGCCGAGCAGGGTGATCCGCCCGCCACTGGGCCGGACCAGCCCGAGGATGCAGCGCAGGAGCGTCGACTTGCCGGCACCGTTAGCGCCAACCAGCGCAACTGCCTCGCCGCGCGTTACCGCGAAGCC
>JBBQRM010000526.1:0-2426 GCA_038214855.1 Rhodobacterales bacterium
CGTCACGCCTGCCATGGAAGCGGGGCTGACCGATCACGTCTGGGAGATGGAAGAGGTGATCGCCGTCATGGACGGTCGCGCCCCGAAGCCCGGCCGCCCCAAGACCTACAAGAAAGAGATTTCAAACTGAGGCACTACCCGGTGCTGGCGCTCGCGCATCCACCGCCGCATCTGCTGTACTAGAGCGGGTCCGACCGGGCTGATCCGGGGAGGCGCTCACGGGTGCTCAAGGTTGAGCAAATCCGTAAGACACTGATTTCGTAGCATATTTCGATTGTCATTAACCACCTGGAAAGGATTTGAGCCGCCCTTGGCCGGCTGCCGCTGGGCGGAACGAGGGATGCGGCGGGACGGGATCAGAGCGGGGAGAAGAACTGCGCGACGTCCAGGGAGAGGCCCGGGGGGTCGACGGCGAGCCTGCCCCCGCGCAGTATCCGGGTGTGGATGCTGCCGGTTTCGTCCCGCTGATGGTGCACGATGGATCGGCCGTCGCTGTCGTTCACGAGGTAGTGCCGGACGCTGGCCAGGCTGAAGTAGCCGCCGAGCTTTGCGCCGGTGTCGATCGATTTCGACGAACGCAACAGAACCTCCACGAGAACGAGCGGATCGGCGATCTCGATGGCGTCGTCCGGCGTCCGGGGCCCGCAGCGGACGAGCACGTCGGGCTCGTAGACCGTCGCCTCGTTCACCCTGACGCTCATGCCGTCCGGGAACGCCTCGCAGTCGAGGCGCTCCCGTGCGATGGCCGCCGCCTCGAAGGCGCGATACGCGCGCGCCTTGGCTCGTGCGTGTCCGGCGCGCTCCGGGGCCATCGCGACGGGCCGGCCGCAGATCAGCTCGAACCGGCTTTGCCGCTGGTCCGCCGCCCATGCGAGGAACGCATCGGCCGTGAAGCTGGTGGGGATCGGTTGCGCCGTCATTCCGTCCGCGTCTCTCCGGTTCCGGTCTCGGCATGGTCCGTGGAGGATCGGGAGGTGTCAAGGCGCGAGGGGCACCCCGGACGGGGCGGCGCGGCGCTTGTCGCCGCGGCGCGGCTGCGCTAGGTCGCGGCGCATGAGCCGATCCCAGCCCCTCGCCCCCGGACGTCTGCTGGTCGGCGGCTGTCCCGAGGGGTTCGACGCGCGCTTTCTCGCAGAGACGCTGGAGCGCGCGGGCGGGCCGGTGGTGCATGTGGCGCGCGACGACGCGCGGCTCGCGGCGATGCGCGCCGCACTCAGGTTCTTCGCGCCGCAGGTGCCGGTGCTGCGGTTTCCCGCCTGGGACTGCCTGCCCTACGACCGCATCTCGCCCAATGCCGAGATCGCGAGCGCGCGGATGGCGACGCTGGCCGCACTCGCGGGCGGCTTCGACCGTCCCGCGGTGGTGCTCGCCACGCTCAACGCCGCCACGCAACGCGTGCCGGCGCGGGCGCGGCTGCGCGAGGCGAGCTTCACGGCGGAGGTGGGTCAGCGGCTCGATCTCGACGCGCTGAGGCGCTATCTGGCGCGCATGGGCTTTCAGGCGAGTGCGACGGTCGGCGAGCCGGGCGAGTTCGCGGTGCGCGGCGGCATCATCGACCTCTATCCGCCGGGGCCGGGCGGTCCGGTGCGGCTGGATCTGTTCGGCGACGTGCTCGAGAGCGCTCGGCGCTTCGATCCCCAGACCCAGCGCACCAACGAGAAGATCGGCCGCGTGGAGCTGGCGCCGGTCTCGGAGGTGATCCTCGACGAGCCGGCGATCGAGCGGTTCCGCAGCCGCTATCGCGCCCAGTTCGGGGCGGCGGGGCACGACGATCCGCTGTACGAGGCGATCAGCGCCGGGCGCAAGCATCAGGGTTACGAGCACTGGCTGCCGTTCTTCCACGAGCGGCTGGAGACGCTGTTCGACTTTCTGCCCGGCGCGGCCGTGGTGCTCGACGAGCAGGTCGAGCCGGCGCGGGCGGCCCGCTGGGAGGCGCTGAGCGAGGCCTATGCGACGCGCGCGGCGGCGCTGACGGCGAAGTCGAAGCTCGGCTCGGTCTACAAGCCGATCCCCCCCGATGCGCTCTATCTCGACGAGGCCGCCTGGGCGCGCGCGCTCGAGGGGCGGCCGGTGCGCCAGCTCGCGGCGCTGCCGCAGCCGCTGGGGCCCGGCGTGATCGACGCGGGCGGGCGGATCGGGCGCGACTTCGCGCCGGAACGCCAGCAGGAGAGTGCAAGCCTCTTCGGGGCGCTGGCGGCGCATGTCGCGGCACGGCGGCGCTCGGGCGACGTGGTGGTGGCGAGCTACTCCAAGGGCGCGCGCGAGCGGATGGGGGGTTTGCTCGCCGACGAGGGGGTCGCGGGTGCACGCGAGATCGCCAGCGCGCGCGACCTGCGCGGCGACGGGGGGCTCGCGCTCGCGGTCTGGGGGGTGGAGCGCGGGTTCGAGGCGAAGGGTTTGACGGTGATCGCCGAGCAGGACGTGCT
>JBBQRM010000527.1:0-2414 GCA_038214855.1 Rhodobacterales bacterium
TACGCCGAACGCGGCCCTGATCGATCTTGCGCAGGGCGCGCTGGCGGGGGCGGACGCGGGCGACGCGCTCGCCTGTGCGCACCGGCTGGCCGAGGCGGTGTCGAACGCCATCGCTTATGCGCCCGGCACGACCGATGCGACGACCACCGCCGCCGAGGCGCTGGAGCGCGGGGCTGGCGTCTGCCAGGACCATACCCATGCCCTGATCGCGCTGGCGCATGTCGCCGAGATGCCGGCGCGCTATGTCACCGGCTATCTTCTGGTGCGCGACGACGGCACGCCGGAGGAGGCGAGCCACGCCTGGGCGGAGCTCCACGTCCGGGGCCTCGGCTGGGTCGGCTTCGACGCGGCCAACAGCACCTGCCCCGATGCGCGCTACATCCGCGTGGGCTCGGGCCTCGACGCCGGCGCGGCCGCCCTGATCCGCGGCGTCTCGCGCGGTCGCGGGTCCGAGGCGATGGACGTGGACGTCCTCGTCGAGGCGGTGCAGCAATGACCGCCTTCCGACCATCCGGCACGCGGAACGGGCAGGGGCGATGACCTACTGCGTCGGCCTCCTCCTCGACGCGGGCATCGTGCTCCTGTCGGACACCCGCACCAACGCCGGGCTCGACAATATCTCGACCTACCGCAAGATGTTCGTCTTCGAGGAGCCGGGCGAGCGGGTGATCGTGCTGATGACCTCGGGCAACCTCTCTGTCACCCAGACCGCGCTCGCCCGCCTCCAGCACGAGGCCGAGAGCCCGGAAGCGACGGCCGAGACCTCGGTCCTGCTCGCCGACAGCATGCTCGACGTCGCCGAAATCGTCGGACGCGCGCTGCTCGACGTCAGCGTCTCGATCGGGGACAAGATGAACCGGATGAACCAGACGGCCACCGCCTCGATCCTCGTCGCGGGACAGCGCCGCGGCGGGCGGATGCGGCTCTTCCACATCTATCCCGAGGGCAATTTCATCGAGGCGACCGAGGATACGCCCTATCTCCAGATCGGCGAGCACAAATACGGCAAGCCGATCCTCGACCGGGTCGTCACGCCCGCGACCTCGCTCGAGGACGGCCGCAAGGTGGTGCTGCTGTCGATGGATTCGACCCTGCGCTCGAACCTCTCGGTGGGGATGCCGCTCGACCTCGTGGTGATCCGCCGCGACGAGTGCCGCGTGCACCTGCGCGAGCGGATCGAGCCGGGCGACCTCGCCTTCACGGCGATGTCGGAGGCCTGGAGCCGGGTGCTGCGCGAAGGCTTCGTGAACATGAGCTGAGCGGGCGGAAGGCGCCGGCCAGGCCGCGGGCGCGGCACCCCAGAGCGACAGCCGATCCGCCCGCAACGGCCGTCAAATCCTTTCCATGTGGTTAACAGGGGCAAGAATAGCGTTCTGGATCAACCGGTTGTAAGATTGCTCAACCTTGAGCACGGGCTGGTCTTCCGCCAGCGCGGTCTGCGCATCGATCCGAGTCTCGCCAGCTCAATGCGACAGAGGGTCGAGAAAAGGGGTCTCGGGCTCGCTCACGTAGAAGATCACCACGTCGAGCGGCGTATCGGCGCTGCGGTTGAACCCGGTCATCGGAACACCGGGCGGCTCGACATAGGCGTCTCCGGCCGCGACGGTCACCGGCGCGCCATCCGCCAGTTCCAGCGTGAAGGCGCCGGAGACGACATAGACCGTCACCGGGAAGCGGTGGCTGTGGAAGGGCGTGCTGTCGCCGGGGGCGAAATGCGCGGTCATCACCCGGACCTGCTGCTCTGCGCCCTGCGGCATCCCGGCCACGGTGGCATCGATGTGCATCACGGGCTTGACCGGGGCGGTCTCGGCGGCGCCGGTCGCGGCGGGAACGAGGGCCACGACCGCGGCCCCGAAGAATTTTGGCAATGACTTGTGGAACATCGTGGTAGCCTCGCTTGCTGCGGGCGGCTCGCGACAGGCGAAACCGCCGAGCGAATATCGCGCATCGCGAGGCGCTGGGGGAGTGGCATGATTGCGGCGGGGGGCGGCAGAAATGCGACGGGCGTTGCGCTTCGACTGGAACGATCTCCGCTGTTTCGTCGCGCTCGCGCGCAGTCGCGGCGGCACGCGGGAGGCATCGCGGGCGCTGGGCGTCGATCCCTCGACAGTGCAGCGACGGATCGCTTCGCTGGAGGCGCTGGTTGGGGCGCGGCTGATGGAGCGCGGTCGGGAGGGCTACCGTCTGACCGACCTCGGGCAGCGTCTGATGCCGGTGGCCGAGGCGATGGCGCGCGCGGCGCGGGACATGGAGACCGCACTGGCGGCGGCGCAGGCGGTGGCGCCGCCGATCCGGCTCACCTGTCCCGAGGCGCTGGTCGGGCGCCTCGCCGCGGCCGGGCTCATGGAGCGTTTCGCCGAGCGGCACCCGGAGCTTCGGGTGGAGATGCTGATGAGCGACACCGCGCTCGACCT
>JBBQRM010000528.1:0-2378 GCA_038214855.1 Rhodobacterales bacterium
GGGCTGGGGCCGGCCGGGGGGGGGCGAGACGCGCCCGCGTCGTGCCGTTGGGCACGCCTGCGGCTTGAGGGGGGGGGACGGGCGCTGCCCGGCGCGGCCGTCGGGCGCTACGGATGCACCGGAGCGCCCGAAGCCGCCCGCAGCCTACATCATCGAGAACTGCGACACCGTCATGTCCATCTCGACCACGCACATGTATTCCACCCCGCCCGCGTTTACGGTGTAGATCGTAGCACCCGTCTTGGTCGAGGCGGTCGGCACCACCGAGACCGAGCCCGCCTCGACGCCCGCCATCTGCGCGGCGCGGTCGGCGCAGGCCTGCTCGGGGCCGGACATCGTCGGCATCACCATCGGCTCGGGCTCCGGCGTCCGGTTGCACGCGGCGATCACGATCGGCAGCACCAGGGCTGCGGCAAGTCCGGCTTTTCTCATCTCTCAATCCCTCTCGTTTGGGCGACACCGCTCCGGGCCGCCTCCCGAGCCATACCGCGCCCGCTCCCCCGCGACAACGCGCCCCGGCCCCGATGCGCCCCGAACCGGCGGTTGTCCGCCGGTCCGCCCGGGTATCTTCAGCTCTCGGGAGGACCCGAGAACCCATTCTTTCCTTCCGCCCATGCCGCCGCGCCGGTGGCACCAGCATCACGAGTATGCTAAAGTATGCTTCCAACTTGGAGCCCCGCCATGCCCGCAGTCGAGCGCCTGACCATAACGATGCCCGCCGAGATGGCCGAAACCCTCCGCCGGACCGTTGCCGGCGGCGAATACGCCTCGGCCAGCGAGGTCGTCCGCGAAGCGCTGCGCGACTGGACGCGCAGCCGCGATGCCGAGCGCCGCGACCTCGAAGCCCTGCGCGCGGCGATCAGGGCCGGGCTCGACAGCGGCCCGCCCATCCCGGCCGACCGCGTGTTCGCCGAATTGCGGTCGCGCTACGCCGCCAAGCCCTGAGGGTGCCGCGGCTGGTCGTCCTGCCCGCGGCGCGGGCGGACCTCATCGAGATCGCCGACTTCATCGCGCGGAACAACCCGGACCGCGCCTTGTCCTTCGTCGCCGAGATCGAGGCGACGATGATCCAGGCGGCGGAACGTCCCGCCAGCTTCCCGGCGCGCGACGACCTGCACGCGGGGCTGCGTTCGGCGAGACACGGACGCTATCTGATCTTCTTCGTCGAGGCCGGCGACGCGGTGCGCATCGTCCGGGTTCTGCACGGCGCGCGGGACCTGCCTCGCATGCTCGGCCCGTGATGGCGGCATTCTCCAAACCCGCGCCCACCGGCCATCGTCCGCCGCCTCAATCCGACTTCACCAGCCCCGAGAACCCCGCGATGGCCAGCAGCCCCAGCACCCATCCCGCCAGCGTGTGCGCCCACAGGTACCCGCGCGTCCACCATCCACGCCCGCCGACCGGCACCGCGTCCGGCGTCCAGTAGTCCCGCTGACCTAGGTCGATCACCGGCAACAGCGTCTCGGCCGAATAGACCAGCGGCTGGAACGGCGGATAGTAGCGCCCGTCCCCGCTCGCCAGAAAGCACGCGGCGCTCCCGCCGAGCCTCCCATGGCCCGCCGCCGCGCAAGACGCCCAATCCCCGCTCGACAGCGCCGCCGCGCCCGACGGCCGAAACCCGTCCTGCTGCCAGGCGACCCAGAACACCCCTGCCCCGAACAGCCACAGCGCCACGATCCAGACACCCGCTTGCAGCGGCCGCCACCCATAGGCGACCGTCGCCCCCAGAACCTTGTCCTTGAGCCACAGCAGCGCCCGGACAACCTCGTTCGCCTCGCGCCCCCGCCGCGCCGCCCGCTGCCGCCGCTCCTTCTCGATCAGCACAAGCCGCGCATCCTCCCCATGCCCCATCTCGCGCAGCACCTTGGCGAGCTGCTCATAAGGCTGCGGCCAGAACTCCTGGCCCCACCGCGCTGGGTCCTGCCGGTTCAGCCAGTTAAGTCGCGCCGCGGCGTCCACGGATCCTCCCGTGAAAGCACCATAGCGACAGCGGTTGAGAAGCAGGTCGCCCTTGGCCGGCCAGCAGCGCGCTTCGTCGTTGATGCTGCCCAGTTCGGCCGCCGTCAGGTCGAGCACGCCCTGAACGTCGGCTTCTTGGCGAAGGTAAAAAGCGCCGCCGATACGAGCGCCGTCCAGATTCAGTGCCTTCCCCGGCGTGCCCTCCGCATCCTTCTCCGCCCGAAACGTCGCGCCTGCGCAGTCCAAAATTCCGCCCAGCGTCGCGTTCAGCATCCGGACTTCCCCGGTCGCCTTTACGGCTCCCAGATGCGCCCCGCCCCCCGCCTTCAGTCCGTCTGCCACGAACGCAGGGGTCGGCTTGCCCTCCGCATCCTTCTCCGCCCGAAACGTCGCGTCCGTGCAGTCCAGGTCCCGGCCCA
>JBBQRM010000529.1:0-2376 GCA_038214855.1 Rhodobacterales bacterium
TAAAACGACAGTTTCGACATCGCTCAATCGAGTCAGAAAACCGCCTGCTTGAAAATGCCTTCCCAACCGCCCGAGTCAATCGGTCGCACCATCAACGCCCACGCCGAACTCCACCGCCCGGGGTTTTGCCCCTGTTACGTCTGTTAACCACATGGAAAGGATTTGAGCCTCGCCGAGGAGGTAAAGCCGAGCGGGAGCCGGTGTTCCGGCACCGGCTCCCACTTCCTTGTCTCAACTGCACCCAGACGTCCCGCCGCAGGTGTTGCACTTCATGCAGGTGCCGTTGCGCACGAGGGTGAAGTTGCCGCATTCGCCGCAGGGGTCGCCCTCGTAGCCCTGCATCCTTGCCTTGGTGCGGGGGTCGATGCCGGTGATCGTCGCGGTCTGGGTCTCGGTGCGGACGGTGACGCCGGAGACCTGACCGAGGCCGAGCGCGCCGGCGACCGCAGCACCGCCCTGGAGCACGACGAGCTCCTGGGGCAGGCGCTTGCGCAGGTAGCCGGTCGAGGAGACCTGCTTGATCATCTCGATCGAGCTCTGCGCCACCTCGCCGTGCGGCTCGGAGGCCTGGCCGCGCCCCTCGCCCTCGCCGCGGCCGAGATCGTCGAAGCTCTCGCCCGTGGGCTTCACATGCGCGAGGTCGGTGCGGTCGAGATAGCTGACCGCGAGCTCGCGGAAGATGTAGTCGAGGATCGATGTCGCGTTCTTGATCGAGTCGTTGCCCTGGACCATGCCGGCCGGCTCGAAGCGGGTGAAGGTGAAGGCCTCGACGAATTCCTCGAGCGGCACGCCGTATTGCAGCCCGACGCTGACCGCGATCGCGAAGTTGTTCATCATCGCCCGGAAGGCAGCCCCCTCCTTGTGCATGTCGATGAAGATCTCGCCGAGCTGTCCGTCCTTGTACTCGCCGGTGCGCAGATAGACCTTGTGCCCGCCGACGATGGCCTTTTGCGTGTAGCCCTTGCGCCGCTCGGGCAGCCGCTCGCGGTTGGAGCGCACGATCTCCTTGATCACGATCCGCTCGACCATCTTCTCGGCGAGCACCAGCGGGCGTTCGGCGGGGGCCGCCTCGGCCAGCGCCTCCTCGAGGTCGTCCTCCTCCTCGATCAGCGCCGAGCTGAGCGGCTGGCTCAGCTTGGAGCCGTCGCGGTAGAGGGCGTTGGCCTTGACCCCGAGCGACCAGGACAGCTCGTAGGCCGCCTTGCAATCGTCGATGCTGGCGTCGTTGGGGACGTTGATCGTCTTGGAGATCGCCCCCGAGACGAAGCTCTGCGCCGCGGCCATCATGCGGATGTGGCTCTCGACCGACAGCGTCCGCGTGCCGGTCCTGCCGCAGACGCTGGCGCAGTCGAAGACCACGTAATGCTCGGGGCGCAGGTGCGGCGCGCCCTCCAGCGTCATCGTCCCGCAGACATGCGCGTTCGCCGCCTCGATCTCGGCGCGCGAATAGCCCAGATGGCGCAGCAGGTCGAAGGACGGGTCGCGCAGCTTGGCCTCGGGGATGCCGAGCACCGCGGTGCAGAACCCCTCGCCGAGCGTCCACTGGTTGAAGACGAAGCGGATGTCGAAGGCCTGCGGCAGCGCCGCCTCGACCTTCGCGATCTCGCGCGGCCCGAAGCCGTGGCCGACGAGCGCGGTCGGATTGATGCCGGGCGCGTTGCCGATGGTGCCGTGGCCGACGGCATGGGCGATGATCTCGCCGACCTCGGCCTGGGAATAGCCGAGGTTGCGCAGGCTCTGCGGCACGGCGTGGTTGATGATCTTGAAATAGCCGCCGCCGGCGAGCTTCTTGAACTTCACCAGCGCGAAGTCCGGCTCGATCCCGGTCGTGTCGCAATCCATCACCAGCCCGATCGTGCCGGTGGGCGCGATCACCGTGGTCTGGGCGTTGCGGAACCCGTCCTGCGCGCCCAGCTCCAGCGCGCGGTCCCACAGCTCGAGCGCGAGCGCGGGCAGGCGCGCGTCGGGGCAGTTCTCCACGTCGAGCGCCACCGGCGGCACCGACAGGCCCTCGTAGCCGATGAGCGCGCCCGAGGCGGCGCGGCGGTGGTTGCGGATCACCCGCAGCATCGCGCCCGAGTTGCGGCCGTGGCCCGGGAAGGCGCCGAGCTCGCCCGCCATCTCCGCCGAGGTCGCATAGGAAGCACCGGTCATGACCGCGGTGATGGCCCCGCAGAGCGCCCGCCCTTCGGTCGAATCGTAGCCGTGGCCCAGCGTCATCAGCAACCCGCCGACATTGGCATAGCCGAGGCCGAGCGTGCGGAAATCGTGCGACAGTTGTGCTATCCGCGGGCTGGGGAACTGCGCCATCGTCACCGAGATCTCGAGGGTCAGCGTCCAGAGCCGGGTGGCATGGACGAAGCCCTCGGCGTCGAA
>JBBQRM010000530.1:0-2364 GCA_038214855.1 Rhodobacterales bacterium
CTGAAGCTGGTCTCGGAAACCGAAGGCCCCCCCGGCCTGCTGGAAGCCGGCCCGCGCAAGCACGCGCGAGGCGAAGGTCTGGGTGATGAGCCAGCGGTTGACCAGAAGGTCGAAAGCCGGGTCCGGGGTGGTGACCGTGACGGCGCCGAGTCGCCGTTCCCAGACAACCTCGTTCGCAGCGAGCGCCTGCTTTGCCTTCTCGACGTCACCCCAATGCAAGGCGAGGCGTGCCGCTTCGATGGGATCACTCCCCTCGCCAAGCACGAAGACCACCTCCTCCGTCGCGCCGGGCGCGAGATCGATGTGGACCTGGAACGCCGCGCAGGGGTCGGCGATGCCATCGAGCGCGCCATCCAGGCTCCAGGCCGTGAGGCCGGCCGGATGGGCGGGATCACCCGGTCGGCCGAGAAACGCCGCGCGGTCACAGGTCAGGCTATGCGGCGGGCGACTCGCGGCGAGAAACGCCGTGCGGTCGCCGAAATCGGGATTCCAGCCGTTGCGTGCGATCAAGGTCCGACTCTCGACATCATAGCCGCAGACCAGATGCGCACGCGCGGTGCTGGCCAGCGCGCCGAGCAGCCATTCGGCGTAATAGGTGGCCGTGAACCGGCGAGCGCGCCCGCCCGGATTCGACAGGCTGAGTAGCGCCAGCTTCACGGGGGCGTCGGGCGGAACGAATACGGTGAGACGCTGCTCCAGATCCTCCTCGTTGCGTTGCCAGGTCGAGGCACCCGGACGGTGGCGGATCTGGCAGGGCGCATCCCCGCCGGCGGGGAGCGGGGTCGGCGTCCATATCCTGGCGGTCTCCTCGTCACGCAGGTAGAGCGCCTCTGTCTGCGGATCGACCAGCGGATCGTTCGACCACGGCGTGAGGCGATGCTCGCCACTGTTGATGCACCAGGTGTAGCCCAGCCCCGCCTCCGAGACGATCGATCCGAAGCTCTCATTCGCCAGAACGTTGCACCAGGGCGCCGGCGTCCGGCGCTTGCCCTCGAGATGGATCAGATAGTTCCCGTCCTCCGCGGTGAACCCGCCATAGGAGTTATCGAAGGCGAGGTCCGAGGGGCGTACGAGTGCGGGTGCCGGCGTCGGCTCGGACGGCGGCCCGACCGGCTGGAAACGGGGTGGCGCGATGCGCACTGGGCGCGGCGCGTCCACGGCATCGGTGAGCGTTGCCGCCGCGCCATCGCTTGACAATCGCGCCGAAGCCTCGAGGGCCCGCCGCTCCATTTCGCCGTTCCGGTCGACCGCCAGGAGATGAACGCCCCCCGGACCGCCGAGGCTCTCTGGAACGCCCGCCGCGCGGAGGGCGGCGAACATGAGTTCGCGGATCGGCGCCTGAGAGCCGGAAGCGCCTTCGCGCAGGATCACCAGGTCCGTGCGCAGGCCCCGCCGCAGCCACCACTGATGGGCGCGGATGACCGCGGGCAGCAGCTGCGCGTGCGCCTCGTCCACCACCCGCACGAGGACGATCGGCAGATCGCCGGAAAGGCCCATGCTCCAGAGCTGCGGCTGGGCGGGGAGTCCCGTTTCCGACGCAGCCGCCAGTACATGCACCGGCGGTCGGGGAAAGACGAGATCACGGCAGAGGGCCTGCGCTTCGGCCAGCCCCCGCGAATCGAGGCCGAGACGCCGCGCCTCGAGCGCCGCGGATCGCAGCGCATCCTCCATCGCCCAATCGAGGGCGGGCGCGCTCGCATAGCGCTCGGCGATCTCGAGCGCGGTCTCACGCGAGCCGGCGGCAACCGTCACGAACGCGACCTGCGCCCGCGCTCCGGGAGCCAGGATGACCCGCGCGCGCAACGCCATGACCGGATCGAGCGTCCATCCGGCCCCGCTCTCCAGCGCACGGGTTGCGCCCGGCGGCCGTTCCACGTCGCCATGCCGACCGAGAAACGCCCGGCGGTCGGTCTCGAAGCCTGCCGGCGTCACGGCGGCATCGGCTGACAGGAGCCTGTGGACGAGAACCGGCGGCCGATCCGCGGGTCGCCTCGGACGGCGCGTGAATACGAGCGCGTCCAGCGCATCGAGCCGCTCGCTGTGGACGAAGAGCTTGCTGAACGCCGGATGCCGCTCATGAGCGGCCGCGGGCGAGAGCACCACCTCGGCATAGCTCGTCAGGTCGATCTCGCGGGTCCGGCCACTGTGGTTGAAAAGGGTGACTCGGCGGATCTCCACATCGTCGCCCGGCGCAATCGCGACTTCGAGACTTGTCGACAAGCCCTCCGCATGCTCGTGAAACTCGGCCTTGTGCGCGTGGAAGGTTGTCTGCGTCGACGGACCGGGCCCGCGGGCGCCAAGCGACCGGACCGCCCCGCTTTCCCGCTCACTGAAATAAATCCGCGCGTCGCCGCCGCGGCTCAC
>JBBQRM010000531.1:0-2358 GCA_038214855.1 Rhodobacterales bacterium
CAATTCTCGCGTTGTTGACCGACTGGTTTGACGAGGAGATTGAAAAAGCGGGGCCAAGTCCGTGACCCGTGGGTATTCTCTTTGTGCCGGATGCACGACCAAGCTTTGCGGCCAGGGTTCCCCACATACAGAAATTTGCAAAATGCGCTGCAAATATCGAAATCATTGATAAATGGTAAGCGACGTCTGATGACCGTCGGGATTTCAGACATCGCTTCCGATGTTCGGGGCCAGAATCCGGCTTGTCCGGCGTAGCGGTAACGCCCTGCCGGGCGTGGCGTCAGGGCCGCCAGCTTTGCGATCGCTTCCTGACCAGCGGCGCGGGGGCGGGCCATTGGCTGGTTATGCCGGTCCGGCCATAGCCCCGCCCCCCGCCGGACCTTAGCCAGCGGACGGCGTATGCGCCGTCTCCACCCCATTGATTTCGCGGGTTCTCCCGCGCTGACTGAGAGGCGCGTTTCGCGCTGAGCTTCAGTGGGAGACGGCGACGGCGGACGGTGGGGATGGGTTCGGGGGCCGCATAGCGGTGGTCCTGCGGACGCGGGGGTATCGAAAGTGGCCGGAGGCGGTGAAGGCGCGGATCGTGGCCGAGAGCTTCCGGCCTGGTGTTCGGGTTGTGGACGTCGCGCGGCGGCACGGTGTGCTCGCGCACCAGCTTTCGGACTGGCGGCGTCACGCGCGCCAGGGTCTTCTGGCTCTGCCCGAGGATGCCATGGAAGGACTGGAAGCAGCCTTCGTTCCCGTGACGGTGGAGCCGGACCCCGTAGCCGCGTCGGAGCCGGGTGGCTCTGCCGGGGCGATTACTATCGAGATCGGCGATGTGGTTCTGCGGGTTCCGGGGGATGTTCCGGCCGAGCGGGCGGCGGCCCTGGTGCGGGCGCTGCGAGGTGTGGCGTGATCGTCGCTGGCCAGCGGCTGCCGATCGTGGTGGCGACCCGGCCCGTCGATTTCCGCTGCGGCCATCAGGCCCTGGCGCTGATCGTGCAGGAGCAGCTGAAGCTCGATCCGCATTCCGGCGTGACGGTGATCTTCCGATCGAAACGCGGCAAGCTATCGACATTCTGCATACGGTTTTCGCGCTGCGAGGATCGCGTATCCTTGGCACCCGCTGTTCGGGCGAACGCTGCAGGTGTCGCCGTTCCGGCGGGGCAAGGATCTGACGTGCATCTACACGGACGAGCGGCCCGATCTTTCCCGCGAGCTGCCAAACTGGATGTTCGACGAAGGCTACTGCGCGGGCATGACGCTCGGCCTGCCCGAGATCAGCGTCGAGGGCCTCGAGGAACTCGCGGCCATCCGGATCGACCGGGCGGTCGCCCTGCAGATCCTGGAGGCGGTGTCCGACCGCGCCGTGGAAGCCGCGATCTTCGCCTCCGATCAGGCCGAGCGGTCCAGGAAGGACGTCATCGCCGCCGTCGAGCGGGAGCTCGAGGCGGCGCGCTACGAGGCGTCCCTCGCCGCCCGCCGATACGAACTGGTCGATCCCGCCAAGCGCCATGTAGCCCGCGAGCTGGAAGCGCGCTGGAACGACGCCCTGGAGCGCGTCGCAAGCCTCGAGCGCCGGGTCGAGGAGCTGTCCGCCCTGTCGGCGGCGCGCCCAGGCATCGATCGCGCACGCCTCCTCCAACTCGCCCACGACCTGCCGGCGGCATGGAACGCATCAGCGACCGACACGGGCGCCAAGCAGCGGCTCATCCATATCCTGGTGCAGGAAGTCGTCTGCGAGCTCGACGACGCGACCAACGAGGCGGCGCTGCTGATCCACTGGACCGGCGGGCGCCACAGCACGCTACGCGTCCCGCGGGTCAAGACCGGCCGGTATCCGGCCGACATGGCGCCGGCCGCCGCCGACGCGCTGCGCAAGCTGGCCGGACCCTGGCCGGATCGCGAACTCGCCGTGTCGCTCAACCGGATGCGCTGCAAGTCCGGCGACGGCGAGACCTGGACCACGGTCCGCGTGCGCGACATGCGCGAGCGGTTGGGCATCGCCGAGTTCAACCCGGCCAAGGCCGACGCAGAGATGATCAGCCTGACGAAGGCCGCCGAGCGGCTCGGCATCTGCGTCGGTTCCGCAAAGAGCCTGGCGCTCAAGGGCATTCTACCTGCGACGCAGATCCTGCCAGGCTCGCCGTGGCTGGTTCCGGCCGACGCGCTGACCTCGGAGGCGGTCCGGATAGGGGTGCAGCGCGTGATCGAAAGGCGACCCAAGTTCTACGAAGATTATCAATACGATAAGCTCATCCGGTTGCCCGGACTCTGACAAAGGGATGCACTATGAAACGCACTGTGGATCGCTGATGAAGGCGCTCTGGCACGACGGGGTCGGCATGTCGCTCTACGTCAAGCGGCTCGACCACG
>JBBQRM010000532.1:0-2347 GCA_038214855.1 Rhodobacterales bacterium
CTGCACGTCGACCGCTCCTCCCGGCGCCGAGACCCCGCATGCCCAAGTCGACGCACCCTACGGTCAGCATCGCGGGACCTCAGGTGCCCGAAATGCCCAGAACCCTCGCCGACACAGGATTCGATGAATATCCCGGGTTCAGGCAGACGAGGGGCCCCGCCAACAGGCGGGGAGAACGTGTCGTCCGGCCAACGGGCCGGTCCTCGTTCGTGGCCCGCTGCGCCCGTTCTTGTGGCGCCGCGGGCTTTGCCCTAAGCCATGCGCCTGAGGTGAGGCGGGGTGAGAGCGATGGCGGGCAGGTTGATGGACGGCAAGCGCGGCCTGATCATGGGCCTCGCCAACGACAAGTCGATCGCCTGGGGCATCGCGCGCGCCTGCCACGACCAGGGGGCCGAGCTCGCCTTCACCTATCAGGGCGAGGCGCTGGGCCGCCGCGTCGCTCCGCTCGCAGCCTCGCTCGGCTCCGACATCGCGCTGCCCTGCGACGTCGCCGACGAGGCCTCGATGGACGCGGCCTTCGCGAGCCTCGCAGAGCGCTGGGACCGGCTCGACTTCCTCGTCCACGCCATCGGCTTTTCCGACAAGACCGAACTGCGCGGCCGCTACGTCGAGATGACCACCGCGGCGAATTTCACCAAGACCATGCTGATCTCGGTCTATTCCTTCACCGCCGCCGTCGCGCGCGCCGAGAAGATGATGAGCCAGGGCGGCTCGTGCCTCACGCTCACCTACTATGGCGCCGAAAAGGTCATGCCGCACTACAACGTCATGGGCGTGGCCAAGGCCGGGCTCGAGGCGAGCGTGAGATACATGGCGATGGACCTCGGACCCCGGAACATCCGCGTGAATGCGCTCTCGGCCGGGCCGATGAAGACGCTGGCCGCCAGCGGAATCGGCGACTTCCGCTACATCCTCAAATGGAACCAGCTCAACTCGCCGCTGCGCCGCAACGTCACCCAGACCGACGTCGGCAATTCGGCGATGTACCTGCTCTCGGACCTCTCCTCGGGGGTGACCGGCGAGACCCTGCACGTCGATGCCGGCTACCACGTCGTCGGCATGAAGGCCGAGGACGCCCCCGACATCGACGTCGTCACCGCAAAGGAGGGGTGATGGCCGACCGCCTGCCGCACGAGAAGGGCTTCCACATCTCGTGGGACCAGATCCACCGCGACAGCCGCGCGCTCGCTTGGCGCCTCGACGGGCAGGGTCCCGACGACGGCCAGTGGCGCGGCCTCGTCGCCATCACCCGCGGCGGCATGGCGCCGGCGATGATCGTCGCGCGCGAACTCGACATCCGCACCGTCGATACGATCTCGGTCAAGTCCTACGACTGGCAGAAGCAGGCCGCGGCCGAGGTGCTCAAGACCCCCGACGCGGATCTGATGGGCGACGGCACCGGCATCCTGATCGTCGACGACCTCGTGGATACCGGCAAGACGCTCGAGGTGGTCCGCGCACTGTACCCGAAGGCGCATTTCGCCACCGTCTATGCCAAGCCCCAGGGCCGCGAGATGGTCGATACCTACATCACCGAGGTGAGCCAGGACACCTGGATCTTCTTCCCCTGGGACATGGCGCTGCAATATGTCGAACCCTATCGCGGCGCCTGATGCGGTCTCGCCGCTGGTCCGCCGCAGCTGGCTCGCGTGCTGCCTGCACCAGATCTTCGAGCTCAGCCTGTTCTTCAAGGGTCTTTTCGCCGCGATCGAGCTCATCGGGGGTGCGGTGCTCTACCTCGTCAGCACCGACCGGATCGTGGCGCTGGTCTCCTACTTCACGCTCGCCGAGATCACCGAAGACCCGCAGGACCGCATAGCCTCGTCGCTGCTGCGCGCGGCCGAAGGCTTCTCGCTCGGATCCAAGGACTTCTACGGCCTTTATCTCGCGAGCCACGGGCTGATCAAGCTGGTGCTCGTCGCGGGCCTCGTGCGCGGTGCCCGGTGGTCCTACCCGGCGGCCGTGGTCGTGCTGTCGCTCTTCGTCGCCTACCAGCTTTACCGCTACAGCTACGACGGTTCGCCGGCGCTGCTCGCGCTGTCGGCCTTCGATGCGATGCTGGTGGCGCTGATCTGCCGCGAGTGGCGGGTGAGGTGGCTCCGCGACCGGGCGTCTCATACGGGCTCCGGGTGATCGTTTCCGTCCAACGGGCTCAGAGGGATTGCTTCGGATTTCTCGCATGTGAAGCGCCACCTTTCAGCCCTCCCGACCGATCTGTCCGTTGACAGATCGGTCCGCGCCTGCCTGCCCGTCGTGCCGAAGGCACGCCTCCGGCGTGACGGCAGGCGCGTTGCCGCGCCCGCCCAGGCAGGCGCGGACCGATTGCGCACTTCGGTCCAGGCTGCAC
>JBBQRM010000533.1:0-2345 GCA_038214855.1 Rhodobacterales bacterium
GCTAACCCCTTCGAACTTTTTTACGTCGTGGATGTTTATGCGACGGCGTTGGATGGGGTTGTGCAAGCCTACACGGTCACTGAAATTCACGATAGCTTTCCAAGGGAATAGCCTTGGTGCTTTTGCTACATAAGGCCGGAATTCCGCCTGTATGAAATCCGGAAAGATGGCGTGGCCGCGTCAGCGGGCGAGCAGCGCCTCGACCTCGGCTCGGCTCGGCATCGAAGGGGCGGTGCCGGCGCGGGTGACGGAGATGCCCGCGACCGCACAGCCGTAGCGCACCGCCGCCGCCGGCGCCTCGTCGCGCGCCAGCGCCGCGGCGAGGCCGCCGTTGAACGCGTCGCCCGCCCCGGTGGTCTCGACCACCTGCCCTGCCGTCACCGCCGGCACCAGCTCCGAGTGCCCGCCTCCGTGAAGAAGGGCCCCCCGCGCCCCGAGCGTGATTACCGCCGTACCCGCGCCGCGCGCCACCAGACGCTCCGCCGCGGCGCGCGCGGTCTCCGCGCCGTCCACCGCGATCCCGGTCAGCGCCTCGGCCTCGGTCTCGTTCGGCGTGACCCAGTCGCAGAGGCCGAGCATCGCATCGGGGAGGTCGCGGCCGGGTGCGGGGTTGAGGATCGTCGTGACGCCGGCCCCGCGCGCGATCTCGAGCCCGCGCACCGCCGCCTCCAGCGGCTGTTCGAGCTGGGTCACGAACACGTCCGCCGCGCCGATCAGTGCCGCCTGCGCGTCGAGATCGGCGGCGCCGATCCGCCCCGCGGCGCCGGGGCAGATGATGATGGCATTGTCGCCCGTTGCCGCCTCGATGAAGATATAGGCGGCCCCGGTGTAGCTGTCGGGGGTGCGGGTCACGACCGGGCGCACGCCCGCCTCGGCCCAGACGCCCATCGCCATCTCCGCGAAGGCGTCCTCGCCCAGCCGGGTGATGAAAGACGTCTCCGCCCCGAGCCGCGCCGCGGCGACGGCCTGGTTCGATCCCTTGCCACCGGGGCCGAGCGCGAAACTCTGCCCCAGGATCGTCTCGCCGATCCGCGGCGGCCTCTCGGCCCGATAGGCGGTGTCGGCGACGAAGACGCCGAGGATCACGACGCGTCCCGCGCCCGCCACCCGCCTCACCCCGCGTCCGGGGGGATCACCCCCTTGCGCAGCGCGAAGCAGCCGTAGAAGCGCCGTTCGCCGGTCTGGATCACCGCATAGGCCCGCTTCGCCCGCGCGTAGAAGGCGTAGCGCTCGATCCCGATCATCCGCCAGGGCTTGCCCTCGGCCGCGTCGATCTCGGCCTGAACCTCGGTCTGGACATCCGGCACCTCACGGGGCGCGCCGACCACCTCCATGCGTGCAGCAGCGTCCTCGACGAAGCCGTCGAGCGGATAGACCGACAGCACCGCGCGGGCCACCGCCGCCGCCGGCAGGTCCATACGCAGGAGCCGCCCCAGAACGGTCTCGGCCGCGACCGAGGCTGCGGGGAAGTTCGTGTCGGCGAGGATCAGGTCGTCGCCGTGGCCCATCGCCCTGAGCGCGCCCAGAACCTCGGCGTTCAGCGCCGGGTCGATTCCCTTCAGCATGTCGTCCTCTCCGTCATGACGTCTGCGCGCGGACCGCCTCGGCCACCGCCCGGCCCAGCGCGCCATGCGCCGCGGCGCCGAAATGCACGCCGTCGAGCGGGTCGGGCGCGATGACCTCGCCCGCGTCGAGGAAACCCGCGCCATGACGCGCCGCGACTTCGGCCGCGAAGCCCGCGAGCCTGAGCGACTTCGCCGCTCCGCCCGCGAAGACCTCCGCGAGGCAGCCCGCCTCCAGGACCGGCGGCGGGCAGACGAGCAGCACCGAAGGCGCGCCGCCCTCCGGCCCGGTGAAGCTGTGCCGCACCGCGAGCACCAGGCGCTCGAGCGAGGTGGCGATCTCGACCGGCGGCAGGGCGAAGCGCGCCTTGAAATCGTTGGTGCCGAGCATCAGCACCACCAGATCGAGCGGCCGATGGCTCTCGAGCACCGCCGGCAGCACCGCGAGCCCGTCTTTCCAGGGCCCGGTGACCGGGTCGGGATGCACCGTCGTGCGCCCCGGCAGCCCCTCCTCGATCACCCGCCACTCCGCCCCCAGCGCCGCCGCGAGCGCGCCCGGCCAGCGGTCCTCGGGGCCGAGCCGCTCGCTCACCCCCAGCCGCGCCAGCGGCAGCGTGCCGTGGGTGTTGCTGTCGCCGTAGCAGAGGCAGGTCCGAACCGCCGTCATTCGCCCCACGCCCCCCGTCGTGGGCCGCCCCCCGGCATTCCAAGCGCAAAGGCGCGCGGCCGGGCCCAACCCCGCGCCGCGCGCGTGCGCGGGTGCGGCGACAAACGCCAACCCCC
>JBBQRM010000534.1:0-2343 GCA_038214855.1 Rhodobacterales bacterium
GCCGTCTCCTCGATCGGCACGAGCTCGGGCGTGCCGTAGACCGTCGCCGAGGAGGAGAACACCAGCCTGCCCACGGCCGCGTCCTGCATCGCGCGCAGGAGCGTCACCGCCCCGCCGACGTTCGCGTCGAAATAGTCGAGCGGCCGTTCGACGGAGTCGCCCACCGCCTTCTTGCCCGCGAGATGGATCACCGCGGCGACCGGGAAGCGCGCGAAGAGCGCCTCCAGCGCCGCGAGGTCGCGCACATCGCCGCGCACGAACTCCGGCGCACCCGCGCCGATGGCGGCGATCCGCTCGAAGACGCCCGGATCGGCGTTCTCGAGATTGTCGAGGGCGACGACCCGGTAGCCGGACGCCAGCAGCTCGACGATCACATGCGAGCCGATGTAGCCGGCACCTCCCGTCGCGAGAACCCAAGGACGCTCCATCCCGCCAGCCTACCCCGATTTTGCCGGAAACGCTTGCGCTCAGCCCGCGCTCAAGACGTATCGAGATGCCGCGCCACCACGTCCTCGCGCACGCGAATGCCGAGCCCCGGACCGGAGGGCACGGCCAGCGCCCCCGCCTCGAGCCGGAACGGCGTCTCGAGCAGGTCGTCGCGCAGGGGATTGTGGGTGCGATCGAATTCGACCACCGGCGCGTTGACCAGCGGCAGCGGGTTGGCAGTGAACGGAAACGGCGGCACGGTGGCGAGCGCGTGAAGGGCTGCCGCGACGGCGACCCCCGAGCCCCAGACATGCGGGATGGTTGCGATGTTGTGGCTGGTCGCGAGAGCCAGGATCTTGCCCCATTCCGAGAAGCCGCCGGAGGCCGCGAGATCGGGCTGGATGATGTCGACGCAGCCGGCGCCGATGAAGTCGCGGAAACCGAAGCGGGTGAAGGTGCATTCGCCGCCCGCGACGGGGATCGTGCTCATCGCGCGCAGCCGGCGGTAACCCTCGTGATCCTCCGGCGGCACCGGTTCCTCGAACCAGGAGACGCCGATCTCGGCCATCGCCGCGGCCATCCGCACCGCGGTCGCGGCGGTATAGGCGTGGTTGGCATCGACCAGGAGCGCCACGTCCGGCCCCGCCGCACGGCGGATCGCGCGCAGCCGTTCGAGGTCCTGCTCGGGGGTGAGCAGCCCGATCTTGGCCTTGACGATGGTGAACCCCGCCTCGACATAGCCGCGGACTTCCTCTTCCAGCCGTGCGATCTGTTTCGGTAGGTCGTTGAAATCGGCGGGGTAGTAGCAGCCGGTCGCATAGGCGGTGACCCGGTCGCGGAACGCGCCGCCGAGCAGTTTCCACACCGGCACGCCCAGCGCCTGCCCGGCGATGTCCCAGAGTGCCAGGTCGATCGCGCTCATCGCCTCGACATAGGTGCCGCGCTGGCCGAAATCGCGGGAAAAGCCGTAGCTCTCCTCCCAGATGCGCACCGGCTCGGTCGGGTCGCGCCCGATCAGCCGCGGCCCCAGCACCCGGTCGATGCAGGTGGCGACCGGCTCCGGCGGTCCGTACTGCCCGCCTTCGCCCCAGCCGGTGATCCCTGCGTCGGTCTCGATGCGCACGAGGCAGCTGTTGCGCTCGGGGAAGGCCGCCTGCGACGAATAGAAGAGCTTGTCGCCGGTGGGCGCGCGCAGGATGCGCGCAGCGATGGCGGTGATCTTCATGACTGGCGCCTCATTTCGTCCCGAACATCCGGTCGCCGGCGTCGCCGAGGCCGGGCAGGATGTAGCCCTTGTCGTTCAACCGCGCATCGAGCGCCGCGGTGACGATGCGCACGTCGGGGTGCGCGTCCTTCATCCGGGCCACGCCTTCGGGGGCGGCGAGCAGGCAGAGGAAGCGGATGTCGGTGGCCCCCGCCGCCTTGATCAGGTCGACCGCGGCGGCCGAGGAATTGCCAGTCGCGAGCATCGGGTCGAGCGCGATCACCACCCGCTCGGGCAAATCGGCGGGCAGCTTGCAATAATACTGCACCGGCTGGAGCGTCGCCTCGTCGCGGTAGAGCCCGACGAAGCCCACCCGCGCCGAAGGGATGAGCTCGAGCACCCCGTCGAGCAGCCCGTTGCCTGCGCGCAGGATCGAGACGAGCGCGAGCTTCTTTCCCTCGAGCACCGGCGCTTCCATCTCCATCAGCGGCGTGTCGATGGTGCGCGTGGTCATCGGCAGGTCGCGGGTGATCTCGTAGGCCAAGAGCAGGCTAATCTCGCGCAACAGCTGCCGGAACCCCGCAGTCGAGGTGTCGCGTGCGCGCATCAGCGTCAGCTTGTGGCGCACCAGCGGGTGCTCGACGACGGTCAGATGGTCAGTCATGCAGTCTCCAGGCCGCGAATTAGGGCCGCGCGCTGCGCCGCGGCCGCGC
>JBBQRM010000535.1:0-2342 GCA_038214855.1 Rhodobacterales bacterium
CGCGCGCATCTCGCCGCCCATGCCGACATGGCGACCCATGCCGCCCTCGTCGCCCGCTCGCGCCCGCCCGGCCTGCGCCGCTGGCTCGCCCGCCTGCCCCTCGCCCGCCGCGGCACCCCCTGACCCGGCGCCGGACGGCGCGTTGCCGTGCAAAATCTTGACAGAACGTAAAAACGCGATTTTTTATCCAATAATTTCAATGGCAGGCTGCACGTTTCACAGTGAAAGCCGTGCAACGTGCCGCCGCCTCACCTCAGTGCCGCGGCCACCGCATAGATCGTCTGCCCGGGCCGCGCCTCGGCGTAGATCTCGTCGAGCCGCAGCAGATGCCCCAACAGCTCGCGGTCCGCGTCGGTGCTCATGTCGAAATTGCCGACCAGCCCGTTGAGCGCCACGAAATAGACAGCACCCCCCGTGGGCCGGATCACCGGCGCCTCGAAGAGCGCGGCCACCGCCGCCAGCGTGCGGCCCGCGTCCACCGCCTCGGACGGGTCGCGGGCGATCCGCGCGGCGAACCACTCGCGGCTGAGCCTGCGGTCGTGGAAGCGCCCGGGCACGGGATGCGCGAGCAGCCGCTCGGGCAGCATCGCGCGGATCGCGTTGGCATAGTCGAGCGTCTCGTCCTCGAAGCGCATCCGGCTCGGACCGACGTATTCGTCCACCAGCAGCAGCCCGCCGGGATGCAGCACCTCGCGGCTCCAGGCGAGTGCCGCCGGCACGTCGAACATGTGATGCAGCGCGTTGTTCCAGTAGACGAGGTCGAACTCGGGCGCGTCGTGCAGCCCGAAGGCGTCGGCGAGGCGGAACTCCAGCCGGTCCCCGAGCCCCGCCTCGGCCGCGCGCACCCGCGCCGCCTCGATCCGGCTCTCGGCGAGGTCGTAGCAGAGCATCCGCTCGACGAAGCCCTGGCGCACCAGCGCGATCTCCTTGACACCGTTGCCGCAGCCGACCGAGACCCCGAGCCGCCGCGGCCGCGCCCCCTCGAGCCCGGCCCCCAGATCGAGCGCGCCGCGGCTCGTCTCGGCATGGGCCGTGCCCGCCACCCGGCGGTTGATGTCGCGCACGATCATCCGGTTGGTCCACCAGTTGCCGGTGCTCCGCGCCCGGGTGGACCAGTAGTCGCCGACGGTCTTGTGGTCTTCGGACAGCATGTGCGCTCCGCTCCGGCCCTCGCGCCACAGGCGCGGCTCGTTCTCGCGCCACAGGCGCGGCCAGACTGTGGGCAAAGCGCCACACCGGCACAACCCCCGGGCGCGGACCTTTATTGCCCTACCGCGGCCGATGCGGCATGTTTTCGGCACCCTTGGTCCGGAGTTCGCCATGTCGGTGACGCCCCCTCGTTCGACCAGCCTTTCCCCGAACCGCCGCCTCCTCGAGGTCAACATCTCGCCCGCCGCCGAGACCGGCCTCGCCGCGGCGGTCCGCGCCGCGCGGGCCCGCCGGTGGCAGCAGGACCACGCGGCCGCCATCGCGGACTACAACGCCTTCATCGACGCTCAGGGCATCCCGTTCGGTGCGTTCCGCAAGTTCTGAAGGCGGGGCATGATGCTCCCGGCGGGTCGGGCGGGACCCGCGATGCGGAGCCTCGATCCGGTCTTTTGCCAGCCCAAAGAGCATCGGTGGCGGGGCGCGCGCGGGCCGATTTCCGGCTGGCGGAACCGGAGGCGGGCCGGTATCCTGCGCGGCGCACGGCAGAAGACCGTGCGCCGCGCAGGCACGAGGGTTGAGGACATGGCGGTGACGGACCCGGGAACCTCTCGCGCGACGCCCGCCCGCACCCCCGCCCGAGCCTGATGCCGGACGCGATCTCCGACGCCGCAGACGTCTCGCCGCCGCCGCGCCCCCCGCTGGTGGTGCTCGGCATGCACCGCTCGGGCACCTCGGTGCTGACCGGGGCGCTGGCGCTCTGCGGCGCCTGGGTCGGGACCGAGGCGGAGCTGACCGACCCCAATCCCGAGAACCCCAAGGGCTTCTGGGAGCGCCGCGACCTGCGCGCGATCTGCAACACGCTGCTGGCCGGGGCCGGGGCGGACTGGTGGCGGGTCGCGGATTTCGACCCCGCGCGCGTCCCCGAGGCGGTCCGCGCGGCACAGCAGGCGGCCTGGGCCGAGGTCGTGGCAGGGCTCGAGGCGCGAGAACCCCTTGCGCCGGAGGCGGGCCGCGCGCCCTGGGCGGTCAAGGAACCGCGGCTGTGCTTCGTTCTGCCGCTCCTGCGCCCCGTCATGCCCGATCCGGTCTGCGTGCTCGTGCACCGCGCGCCCCTCGAGGTCGCCCGTTCGCTCGCCGCGCGCAACGGCTTCGGCATCCTCGAGGGGCTGGCGCTGTGGGAGGCCTATACCCGC
>JBBQRM010000536.1:0-2337 GCA_038214855.1 Rhodobacterales bacterium
GCGTCGCTCAGCATCGCCGCGAGCTCCGCCTCGCTCTCGGGCCGCAAAGCGCTCATTGCGCCCACGCCGCCGCTCCGCGCACCGCCGACCGCAACCGGGCGTCGCGTGGGGGGTCGCACGCTGCTCGGCGTTGTCGCCGGACGCAACGACCGAACCAAAGCCCGCAAGGAACGCGCACCCCAAATCCTTTCCCTGTGGTTAATGGAGCCGAAAACGCCATTCTTCTCAATTGCTTACCAATCTGCTCAAGCTTGAGCAGCCCCCTGGCCGGCCTCACGCCGCCCGCCGCTCCGCGCTCGTCTCCAGCGGGAACACCTTCGCCGGGTTCAGCAGCCAGCGCGGATCGAACACGTCCTTGACCCGCAGCTGCGCCTCGAGATCGGCCGGATCGTATTGCACCGCCATCAGGTCGCGCTTCTCGACCCCCACCCCGTGCTCGCCGGTCAGGCACCCGCCCACCTCGACGCACAGCCGCAGGATGTCGGCCCCCAGATCCTCGGCCTTCTCCAGATCGCCCGGCTTGTTCGCGTCGTAGAGGATCAGCGGATGCATGTTCCCGTCGCCCGCATGAAAGACGTTCGCCACCCCTAGCCCGTAGCTCGCCGTCAGCTCGCCGATCCGCCTCAGCACGTGCGGCAGCTCGTTCACCGGGATCGTCCCGTCGAGACAGATGTAGTCGGCGATCTGCCCCATCGCCCCGAAGGCGGCCTTGCGGCCCTTCCAGATCAGCTGGCTCTCCTCGGTCGAGCGGCTCTCGCGCAGCTCGCGCGGCTGGTGCTTGCGGGCGATCTCCAGGATCTTGCCCAGCTGCTCCTCGATCTCGGGCTCCGACCCCTCGACCTCGACGATCAGCAATGCCTCCACGTCCGGATAGCCGGCATGGGCGAAATCCTCGCAGGCGCGGATGCAGGGCCGGTCCATGAACTCGATCGCCACCGGCAGCACGCCCGCCTTGATGATCGCGCTCACGCATTCGCCCGCGCCCTCGCTCGTGTCGAACCCCATCAGCACCGGCCGCGCCCCCTCGGGCTTGCGAAGGATGCGCAGGGTCGCCTCCGTCACCACCCCCAGCTGCCCCTCGGAACCGCAGACGAGCCCGAGCAGGTCGTAGCCCGGCGCGTCCAGATGCGCGCCTCCCAGCTCGACCACCGTCCCGTCCATCAGCACCATCGTCACGCCGAGCAGGTTGTTGGTCGTCACGCCATATTTGAGACAATGCGCCCCGCCCGAGTTCATCGCGATGTTGCCGGCGATCGCACAGGCGAGCTGGCTCGACGGATCGGGCGCATAGAAGAACTCCGCATCCTCGACCGCCGCCGTCACGCTGAGGTTGGTCCGCCCGGTCTCCACCCGGATCACCCGGTTGGCGTAGTCGGTCTCCAGCACCCGCGTCATCCGCGCGACTCCCAGGAGCACGCAATCCGCCGTCGGCAGCGACCCTCCCGCAAGGCTCGTCCCCGCCCCCCTTGGCACCACCGGCACCCCCTCGGCGTGGCACAGCCGCAGCACCGCCGCCACCTCCTCGGTCGAGCCGGGCAGCACCACCGCCAGCGGCGGACAGCGATAGGCGGTCAGCGCATCGCATTCATAGGCGCGCAATTCCGCGGGATCGGAGATCACCCCCTCCCCCGGCAACACCGCCTCGAGCCTGCGCACGATCTCCGCCTTGCGGCCCAGAATGGCGGCATCGGGCTCCGGCATCTGCATCGGACGGTCCTCCCACGCTCTCGAGCGATGAGAAACAACATATACCGATGCGCGGTGAGGCCAATGGGTTTCTGCCAAACGGGCCGCCTGCCGCTAGAGCGCCGTCAGCTCCTCGACGAGCCGATCAAAGACCAGGCGCACGCGGCGGGAGGTATTGAGCTCGCGATGCGCGACCAGCCAAAGATCGTACTCGAACGCGGGCAGCCAAGGCGCGGCGCGGCGTACGCGAGGCTCGACATCGCCCACGCTCGTGATCATGACGCCGATGCCGAGACCCTGCCTGACCAGCGCCCATTGCACCAGATGCGAGGCGCACAGCACCGGAAAGCTCTGCGTCGTCAGGCTCAGCCCCAGCGCGTTCAGGCCCTGCAGGAACGGCTCGTTGTCGTCGAAGCCGATGAACTCGGCACGCGACAGCGCCTCGGGCGTGCCGAGCTCCCCGACGCGGTCCAGATATTCCGCGGAGGCATAGAGATGCGCCGAGCCTCCCTTGAGCTTGCGCGCGATCAGGTCGGGATCGGCGGGGCGCCCGCTGCGCAAGGCGATGTCGGCCTCGCGCCGGCGCAGGTCGCGCACGAAGTTGGTGGCGACGACCTCGATCGCGATCCCCGGCGCATCGCGGCGCAGCCG
>JBBQRM010000537.1:0-2335 GCA_038214855.1 Rhodobacterales bacterium
GAGTCCGACGTTCTGCGAGAAGCTGGTGTAGGGAAAGGTGTTGAAGAGCCCGCCGAGGATCGTGCCGAGCCCGTCCATCCTGAGCCCCGCCGACAAAGCCGGCTGGGTGATGCGCCGCCCGGTCATCTCGCCGAGCGCGAGGAACATGCCGGTCGATTCGATCATCACCACGATCATCACCAGCACCATCGTCAGGATCAGCACCGGATCGAAGATCGGCGCCCCGAAGTGGAAGGGTACGATCGGCGCGAACCAGGCGGCGGAGCCGACCTTGGCGAAGTCCATCATGCCGAGGGCGGCCGCGATGATCCCGCCCGCGACGATCCCCAGTAGGACCGCGATATTGGCGACGAAGCCCCGCCCGAAGCGGGCCACCGCCACGACGATGCCGAGCACGATCAGCGACAGCACGATGTTGGAGACCGGCGCGTAGGCGGGGTTGTCCATGGTCGCCGCCGCGGCGAGGCCGGCGGGAAGAGCGGGTACGCTGCCTGCGGCGGCGAGCTCGCCCACCGAGGCGAGCCAGGCCGCGTGCTCGGGGTTCACGACCCTTGGCGCGGTCGGGCCGAGCGGCAGGCCGAAGATCCAGTTGATGCCGATGCGCATCAAGGACACGCCGATCACCAGGATGATCGTTCCCGTCACCACCGGCGGAAAGAACCGCAGCAGCCGGCTCATCAGCGGCGCGATCAGGATGCCGACGACGCCGGCGCCGATGATCGCGCCGAAGATCATCCGCGCGCCGTCGGGGCCGGGATGGGCGAGCCCGATCGAGACCATCGGCCCGACCGAGGCGAAGGTGACGCCCATCATCACCGGCATCTTGATGCCGAACCAGCGCGTCATCCCCAGCGACTGGAGGATCGAGACCACGCCGCAGACGAAGAGGTCAGCCGAGATCAGGAAGGCGACGTCCTCGGGCGGCAGCTGGAGCACGCGGCCGACGATCAGCGGCACGGCGATGGCGCCGGCGTACATCACCAGCACGTGCTGGAGCCCCAGGGTGAAGAGCTTGGGCGCCGGCAGCATCGCATCGACGGGATCGACGGCGGGCGGATCGTCGTGGGGGACGGCGGTCATGGGGGCTCTCCTGTTGGTGCCGGCGTCGTCCGCCGATCCGGTTGCGGGAAGCCCCCGTTCGAGGGGTGGTTCCCGCGGCACAACCTCCGCCCGCGCCCCCCTTGGAGTCCAGCGCGCCGGCCGACGCGCAGCGGGAAGCACCTTCGGGATTTCGCTGAAAGTCCGCGCAACGGGCGCGCATTGGTGGATTTGCAGGCAGGCGCCGATCAGATCTGCTTTTCGGGCATCTGGACCACCAGCCCGTCGAGCGCGTCGGTGACCTTGAGCTGGCAGGTGAGGCGCGAGCGGGCCGGGTCGGGCTCCCAGGCGAAGTCGAGCATGTCCTCCTCCATCGCCTCGCGCGGCGGCAGGCGGTCCACCCAGGCGGGATCGACGTAGACATGACAGGTCGAGCAGGCGCAGGCCCCGCCGCAATCGGCCTCGATGCCGGGAATGCCGTTGTCGCGAGCGCCCTCCATCACCGTGAGGCCCGTTTCGACCTCGACCTCGTGCGCCTTGCCGCCAAACTCGATGTAGGTGATCTTCGGCATGCTCCGGGCCTCCAGCGTCGTTTGCGCGGCGGTTCTAGCCGCCTCGCCGCCGGCCCGCCATCCCCAAAGCTGCGACCTCGCGACGCTTGGTCGGCGGCGCCGGATGTTCTATGTTTGTTTCATGCCTCCGACGAGAGATGGAATGTCCGACGCGCTCTACGCCGAACCGCCCTGGCCCCGGCCGCCGCATTGCGCCACGGCGCGGCAGCTCGACATCCCCGCCTCCGGCGCGCGGGTGGCGGTGGCGGGGCTGGTGATCTGCCGCCAGCGGCCCGGCACGGCCAAGGGGGTGATCTTCCTCACGCTCGAGGACGAGACCGGCACGGTCAACGTCGTGGTCTGGACCAGGCTCTACGAGCGCTTCCGCCGGGCGGTGATCGCCGGGCGCTGCCTCAAGGTCACCGGCCGGCTCCAGCGCGAGGGCGACGTGGTGCATGTGGTGGCCGAGCGGATCGAGGACATCTCGGCGATGCTCGACGAGCTGGTGCATTGCGACACCGCCGCCCCGACAGCGGAAGGCCCGCCCCGGTAGGGGGCGGGCCTGAAAGGCGTCCGGGCTGGGATGCCGGTCAGCTGCTGAGGTTCAGCGCCACGAAGCGCGGCGCGCCGTCGCGCAGCACCCGGAGCAGGATCGAGTTGCGGCCCGCATCCTCGGCAGCACTGATCCGGTCACGCATCTCGCGCGGGGTAGCGACCGGCTCCTGGCCGACCTCGACGATCACGTC
>JBBQRM010000538.1:0-2324 GCA_038214855.1 Rhodobacterales bacterium
GGTGCTCGACGACTTCTTGAACAAGCTTGCAAAAGTGCCGCTTGAACTGGTTGAGCTATACAGTGATCGCTGGAGCTATTTTCTCACCTTCCGCCAGTGGGCAGAAAACTTGGATCGGTCGAGTGAATTCTTGCGCGGCGAGTTCGGGGAGTTCGAGTACCGCAAGTTTCGGCTTTACCTCTGGGGCGCGGCCTACGAATTCTTGTCCCGCAATGTCGATTGCTACCGAATGGTTCTCTACAAGACCAGAGCGGCAACGTGAGGGTCTGTCTCGAAATTTCCGGTGGCAGGCGATCCGTTGAGACATCGGTCTGATCATGGCATGATCGAGATTGGTGTGGGCATCAGCGGGATCGCGATGCGTCTGGGCTGGCAATCCCGGTGTCACACTTGAACCGTGAATCCAGCCCGTGCGATTGCCGAACTGGAAAAGAAGGCTGAAATAATCCTGAACGGCGGCGTCGACCGCATCTCGGAAGTCGTTGGCAAAACGTCGAGACGACAACTCATGCCGCATTGCCGCCGCCTATCGAATGCGCCCATCCACCCAGTTCGCCACGATCAGCCCCGGTACCGCCTCGTGCGCACGCTCCGCGTCTCGCGCCAGATCCAGCCGCTTCGGCAGTTTCACCGTAACCGGCCGGTCAGCACCCGGGGTCAGGCGGCTTTTTGATCGGCGTCGCGGTCGGTCTTCCATTCCCACGGGAGCAGGTCGTCGAGGCGCTTGGGATCGTGGATGCGGATGCGACCGAGGATGGCGGCGAGGTAGGCTTCCGGGTTGAGGCCGGAGAGTTTGGCGGTCTCGATGACGGTCATGGTGTCAGCCAGAATTTCTCCCCCGGCGTCGGAGCCTGCGAAGAGAAAATTCTTTCTTCCCAGAACAATGGGTTTGATTGCGCGCTCCGCGGCGTTGTTATCAATGGCGACGTGAGCGTCGTCGAGAAACAGCGTGAAGCTGTCCCAGCGGTTGAGCGCGTACCGCATTGCCTTGGCCAGATCGCCCTTGCCGGGGATCCGGGTGAGCTGGCGTTCGCACCAGCGGCGGAACTCCTCGACCCTGGGGCGGCTCTGCCGCTGGCGTGCGTCATGGCGCACGGCGAGCGGCTTGCCGTTGATGGCGGCCTCGACGTCGTAGAGCTTGCCGATCCTCTCCAGCGCCTCGCGGGCGATGGGGCTATCGGTTCCCTTCCAGACGTCGTGAAAGGCGCGACGTAGATGCGCCCAGCACGCCGCCTCGCGCACCCGCACCACGCCGTCGGCACCGGGCTCGTAGAGCGGCTGGAAGCCCGGATAGGCATCGGCCTGCAGGATGCCGTTGAAATCGGCGAGATGGGCGCGGGGGTGCTCGCCACGGTGGTCCGGCGAGAACCAGTAGGCGGCGGCCGGCGGATCGCAACCAGCCCAGGGTCGGTCATCCTTGACGTAAACCCAGATGCGGCCCTCCTTCACCCCGCGCGCAAGGCCCTCCACGCGCTTCTTCCTCGGGTCGAGCACCCGGATCGGCGTGTCGTCGGCGTGGATGCGGTTCGAGGCTGTCACGACGTCGCGGATCAGGTCGGCCAGCGGCCGCAGCGCGCCCGCCGCCTGGCCGCACCAGTCGATCAGCGTCGAGCGGGGGATGTCCGCGCCCATGCGGGCGAAGATCTCGCCCTGGCGGTACAGCGGCAGGTGGTCGTCGTACTTGGCGACGAGGATATGAGCGAGCAGCGCGGGGCTGGCCATGCCACGCGGGATCGGGCGCGGCGGCGCCGGGGTCTGCACCATGCGCTCGCAATCCCGGCAGGATTTCTTCGGCCGGTGAACCTCCACGACCTTCAGCTTCGCCGCGATGAAGTCGAGGATCTCGGCGATGTCCTCACCGACCAGGCGCAGCATGCCGCCGCAATCGGGGCAGCGCTCGCCGGGATCGAGCATGATGGTCTCGCGGGGCGCGTCCTCGGCGATCCGGGGCTTGCCGCGCCGCCGCTGCGGCGGAACCGTGTCCGGCGCGGCGTCATCGGCGGCGGGGTCGCCCGCCTCCGGCGCGTCCGCCTCCGGCGCCGGGTCGGCGGCGGCGCGGGCGGTCTCGAGGCTCTCGAGCGCGAGCTCCAGCTGCTCGATCTCGCGCTCGATCTTCTCCGAGCTCGCGCCGAAGCGCTGCTTCTTCAGCCGCGCGATGGTGATCTTCAGCGCCTGGACCAACGCCTCGTAGGCGCGATTGGCGGCCTCGACGCCTGCGATCCGCGCGCGCAGGCCAAGCACCATGGCCTGGAGAGCCGCAGGATCTTCGGGGAGGGCGTCAGCGTCCGGCGTCATGGTCAAAGTGTACCCGAGGCCACCGCCAA
>JBBQRM010000539.1:0-2317 GCA_038214855.1 Rhodobacterales bacterium
GGCCCCGAGTTTTCGGCTCGGGGAGAGACTTGTTTTACCGAAGGGACGAGACCCATGGCGCTTCCACTGATGCAGAAGGCGACGGCCGTCTGGCTGATCGACAACACCACGCTGAGCTTCACCCAGATCGCGGCGTTCTGCGGGTTGCACGAGCTCGAGGTGAACGGCATCGCCGACGGCGAGGCGGCGCAGGGGATCAAGGGCTTCGATCCGATCGCCAACCGCCAGCTGACTGCGGACGAGATCAAGCGCTGCGAGGCCGACCCCTCGGCGCGGCTCCAGCTGTGGCACAACCCGGCCTCCGAGGGCGAGACCTTGCGCAAGGGGCCGCGCTACACGCCGCTGTCGAAGCGCCAGGACCGGCCCGCGGCGATCGCATGGCTGGTCAAGTTCCACCCGGAATTGACCGACGGTCAAATCGTCAAGCTCGTCGGCACCACCAAGCCGACGATCCAGTCGATCCGCGACCGCAGCCACTGGAACATCTCCAACGTCACGCCGGTCGACCCGGTCGCGCTCGGCATGTGCCGGCAGTCCGAGCTCGACGCGGCCGTCGCCAAGGCGGTGTCGAAGACCACCTCCAAGGATGGCGGCGTGATGAGCGACGCCGAGCGGATGCGGCTGGTGTCCACCGAGCAGTCGCTCAGCATGGAGCCCGAGACGCGGATGCCCTCGCGGATCTCGGGGCTCGAGAACTTCACCCTCGGCAGCGGCGTCAAGCGCGAGGAGCGCGTCTCGCGCAAGGACGCCAAGGCCGACGCCGAGAGCCTGTTCCGCGCCCGCCCCGATGCGGGCCCGGAGGCGAAGGACACGGACGACGAGGGCGGCGGCGCCTGAGGCCGGCCTCAGGGCGCGGGCGCGCCCAGCGGATCGAGCAGCAGCCGTCCGCCGTCGACCGCAAGCACCTGGCCGGTCAGAAAGCTCGCGTCGGGCGAGCCGAGGAACATCACCGCGGCCGCGGCCTCCGTCGGGTCGCCGAGCCGGCCGAGCGGTACTGCCGCCGTCATCGCCGCGTCGAGCTCCTCGATGCCCGGTGTGCCCGAGAGTGTGCCCGACAGCGCCTCCGACAGCGCCTGGCCGAGAAAGCCGCCGACGGCGACGGCGTTCACGCGGATGCCGTCGGTCGCGAGCACCGTCGCGAGCGCGCGCGTCAGCGCCTCGATCGCGGCACAGCTGACGGCATAGCCGGTCAGCCGCCGCTGGCTGCGGCGCGCGTGGATCGAGCTCACGTTGACGATGGCGCGGTCGCCGCGCTCCTCGCCCTCGGCGCGCGCGAGCTCCATCATCCGCCGCGCGACGATCTGGGTGAGGCGCAGGTTGGCGGTGACGTTCTGGGCCATCGTCTCCTCGAACCGGTCGGCCTCGGGGTCGAGCGGGTCGGCGGCGACCAGCAGGCGCCCGGCGTTGACCAGCACGTCGATCCCCTCGAAGGCGTCCAGCGTCGCGGCCATCAGGTTCGTCTGGCTCAGCTTCTCGCGCAGGTCGCCGACGAAGGCCTCGGCGCGGCCGTCGAACCCCTCGGAGGCCAGCGTCTCGACCTCGGTCTCGAGCTTGGCCTCGCTCATGTCGGCCATCATCACCTTGGCGCCAGCGCGCACGAAGCGGCGCGCGGTCGCGAGGCCGACGCCGTTGGCAGCACCCGTCACGATCACCGACTTGCCCGAAAGACCGCTCGCCATATCCGCCCCCGACGCTTCGAGCCGCCGGCGAGCCTAGCCCAGCCGGGCGCGGGCGGCGAGCGCAAATGCGCGCGCCGCTTCACCCCGCGCCGCATCCCGGCTAGGCTCGCGCGGATGAGCCATGTCTTCGCCCGCGACAGCCGCGCGGCGCCGCCGGTCGCGGTGGCGGGCGCGGGCTGCTGGCTGGAGGATGCCGAGGGGCGGCGCTATCTCGATGCCTCGGGGGGTGCTGCGGTCAGCTGCCTCGGCCACGGCGACCCCGAGGTGATCGGCGCGATCAAGGCCCAGCTCGGCCGGCTCGCCTATGCCCATACCGGCTTTCTCAGCTCCGAGCCGGCCGAGGCGCTGGCGGATGCGCTGATTGCGGCCGCGCCGGGCGATCTCGACCGGGTCTATTTCGTCTCCGGCGGCTCGGAGGCGATCGAGGCGGCGCTCAAGCTCGCGCGGCAGTATGCCGTCGAGACCGGCGCACCCGAGCGCACCCGCGTGATCGCCCGCCAGCAGAGCTACCACGGCAACACGCTCGGCGCCCTCGCGGTGGGCGGCAATCCCGGCCGGCGCGAGGTCTTCGCGCCGCTGCTGATCCAGGCGAGCCGCATCGCCCCGTGCTATGCCTACCGCCACCGGCGCGACGGCGA
>JBBQRM010000540.1:0-2308 GCA_038214855.1 Rhodobacterales bacterium
CTTGCAGGAGGCTTACGTGAAGATATGGCACAGCGCCGGGCGCTTCGACGCCGGGCGCGGCGGCGCCTCGGGATGGCTCGTGGCAATCGTGCGCAATCAGGCGATCGACGCGTTGCGCGCGCGCAAGCCCGTGGCGCGCGACGTGGCCTCGATGTTCGATCTCGCCGATGCCGGACCCACCCCGGAGGCGTCCGCGCTCGCCGGCGACGAGCGGCGCCGGATCGACCGGTGCCTGGGCGAGCTGGCCGAGGACCGGGCGCTGGCAGTCCGGGCCGCCTATCTCGAAGGCCATAGCTACGCCGAACTCGCGGCGCGTCTCGACGTGCCGCTCAACACGATCCGCACCTGGCTGCGCCGGGCGCTGATCACGCTGCGTGCGTGTCTTACCCGATGAGCCCGACCGATCCCGGCGACGACGGCGGCGACGACGGCGACGACGGCCGCGCGCGGGACGCGGCGCTCGCGGGGGAATACGTGCTGCGCCTGCTCGATGCCGAGGCGCAGGCCGCCTGCCGGCTGCGCGAAGCGCGCGAGCCGGAGTTCGCGGCGCTGGTTGCGCGATGGCAGGCGGATTGCGCCTCCTTCGACGCGGAGTTCGCACCGGTCCCGCCGCCCCGGGCGGTCTGGGGGCGGATCGAGGCGCGGCTGTGGGGGACGCGGGGCTCGCGCGGCGGCCGGATGTGGCGCAGCGCCGGTCTGTGGCGCGGGCTCGCGGCGACCGCGGCGCTGGCGGCGGTGTGGTTCGCATTCCTCGCGCCGCCGCCGCGGGTGAACGTGGAGCCGGTCGCACCGCAGCAGGCGCGGCTGATCTCGGCGCTCGCCTCGGCCGAGAGCGCGGTGGCGCTGACGGCGCTGCTCGAGCCGCAGGCGGCGGTGCTCTCGATCACCCGCACCGCAGGGGAGCCTGCACCCGGCCGGACGCTGGAGCTGTGGCTGATCGAGGGTGATGCGGCGCCGGTCTCGCTCGGGGTGCTGCCGGACGCCGAACGTGCCCGGGTGCCGCTCTCGGGCGCGATTGCCGACCGGATCGCGGCCGGCGCCGTGCTCGCGATCAGCGACGAGCCGGAGGGCGGCTCGACCACCGGCGCGCCGACCGGCGCGGTCCTCGCGACGGGCGCGCTCACCGAAATATGAGGAGGCGTCCGGTAACAAATTCGGTGTGGCCGGCGTAATTGCGGCATGATCGCCGCGCTCGCGAGCGGCGGGGCAAAACGAGGAGACGGCACGATGATCGACCGGCGCGGACTTCTGACTGGTGCTGCGGCCCTGGCCCTGGCGAGCGGGGGCGCGATCCTGTGGCGCCGCGGCGGCAGTGCGACGGCGGCGAGCGAGGGCGCATTCGAGATCACCAAGACCGGGGCCGAATGGCGGGCCGAGCTGTCGCCCGAGGAGTTCGCGGTGCTGCGCGAAGAGGCGACCGAGCGTCCCTATACGAGCCCGCTCCTGCACGAGAAGCGGCCGGGTACCTACAATTGCGCCGGCTGCGACCTGCCACTCTACGATGCCTCGACCAAGTTCGACAGCGGCACCGGCTGGCCGAGCTTCTGGGCCGAGATCCCCGGCGGCATCGGCACGCGCGAGGACAAGAGCCTGTTCATGACCCGGACCGAGGCGCATTGCGCCCGCTGCGGCGGCCACCAGGGGCATATCTTCGACGACGGCCCGCCGCCGACGGGGCTGAGGCATTGCATCAACGGTGTGGCGCTCGCCTTCGAGCCTGCCGCCGCTGCCGGTTGAGCCGGCGCCTCAGCCGCCGCCGAGACAGGCGGTGAGGCTCGCCGTCATCGTGCGCAGGAGCGCGGGATAGAGGTTCGGGCCGGGCTCGAGGCCCGCGCCGATCGGATCGAGGGTGCCCAGGCGGACGTCGCTCCCCTCGATCGCCGTGGCGAGCAGAGCCGGCCGGAACTGCGGTTCCGCGAAGGCGCAGACGATGCCGCCCTCACGCATCCGGTCGCGGATTTCCGCGAGCCGCGCCGCCCCCGGCGCCACCCCTTCCTGCAAGGCGATGCTGCCGGCGGCGGGCAGGTCGAACCGGTGCTCGAAGTAGCGGTAGGCGTCATGGAAGACAATGAACGGTTCGCCCCGCACCGACGCCAGCTCCGTCGCGATCTCCTGCGTCAGAGCCCGCATCTCGTTGCCAAACGCCGCCGCATTCGCACGGTAGAGCGCGGCGTTCTCCGGGTCGAGTTCCGCCAGCGTCGCCGCGGCCACCCCGGCGAAGGCGGTGGCGGTCTGCGGATCGAGCCACAGATTCGCGTCGGCCGCGTGCTCCAGAAGCTCGCCCACGTCGTCCATCTCGAACGGGCCG
>JBBQRM010000541.1:0-2304 GCA_038214855.1 Rhodobacterales bacterium
TGAACTGCCCCGGCGGTGCCCGCAAGCGCGAGTGCGGCAACGACGGCCTTCAGCATGGTACGACGTGACATTGCGATCTTCCTCCCCTTCCCGCGCGGCGCTTCGCACCGTCGCGGGTTTTGTTGTTGTCGAAGTGTTGACCCCTCCACCCGCCGCTGTCAACGCGCCGTGTCATCGGGCGCCGCAGACGCCTCCGCCTCGATCAGGAACGGCAGGACCGCGGCGCAAAGCGCCTGCGGATGCGACCACGGCATCCCGTGCGCCGCCCCCTCGATCACCGCGAGCCGCCCCTGCGGCAGCAGGCGCGCGAAGCGCTCGACCGAGCGGCGCGGCACCAGATAGTCGCGCGTGCCCCAAACCACGAGCGTCGGCGCCTCCACCCGGCCGAGCCCCGGCTCGATCCGGTGCGCCATCATGCTGGCGAAGGTGCGGACGTAACGCAGGGCGCCGCCGCGCAGGTAAGCCGCCAGCGCGACCGGCGCCAGCGACCAGCGCTCGAACACCGCCGTGACCGGGAAGAGCGCGATCTTCTGGAGCGCCGTGCGGTCCGCGGGGTCCGGCGTCGGCCCCTGGAGCACAAGCCGGCGCACCCGCTCCGGGTGCCGCAGCGCGAGCGCGACCAGAACCTCGCAGCCGAGCGAATTGCCGAAGAGATCGGCGCGGCCGAGCCCCGCCGCGTCCATGTAGCCTCCCAGCGCCGCGGCGAGCTCGGGCACCGACAGCGCGCGCGCCGGCTTGTCGCTCAGCCCGAAGCCGGGCAGGTCGGGCACATGCACCCGCAGCTCCGGCGCGACGAGCCGCGCGAACGGCATCATGTAGCGGCCGGACATCCCCAGCCCGTGGACGAGGATCACCGGCGGCCGGTCCCGCGGCACCGGCCCCGTCGAGACGAGCGCATGAACGCGCTCCGCCCCCACCCGCGTCCAGCGCCGCTCGAACTCCGTCCCGCTCCGGCTCTCGCGCATCGCCGCTCCCGTCCTGCTCCCGTTGCCGCCATTCAAACGGGCCGCCGGCCGCGAGGGCAAGACGCCAGCCGGCTGCGGCCCGCTGGACGCGGGCGAAAATCTGTCCCAAAGTGCGCCTCGAGGTGCCCGGCAATGCGGCGCCCGGCCCGAAGGGGCCCCAAGTTCGAAACGGGAGGAGACCCATGACACGAGTTGCATATCCGCTGGGCGCGCTTGCGGCGCTCGGCCTCGCGGCGGGAACGGCGCTGGCGCAGGACACGACGAGCCTGCGCATCCAGACGCACTACAGCCCGGAGACGGTGTCCGGCAAGCTCGCCGCCCAGTTCGTCGACGACGTCGAGACGATGTCGAACGGCGAGATCGACATCGAGATGTTCTACGCCTCCTCGGTGGTGAAGTCGGTCGAGACCTTCGACGCCGCCGCCACCGGCATCCTCGATTGCGACATGACCGGCGGCGCCTACCAGACCGGCAAGAACGCGGCCTTCCAGTTCGTCGGCGACATCATGGGCGGCTACGACACCCCCTACCAGCAGCTCGCGTGGCTCTACCACGGCGGCGGGTTCGAAGCGGCCGACCAGCTCTACAGCAAGTACGGCATGAAGCTCGTCGGCTGGTGGGTCTACGGCCAGGAATCGCTCGCCTCGACCAAGCCCATCGCCGGCATATCTGACCTCAAGGACTGGAAGTTCCGCTCGCCGCCGGGGCTCGAGACCGAGATCTTCGCCTCCCTCGGCGCCAAGCCCATCGTGATGGACTTCACCGAGGTCTTCACCGCGCTGGAGACCGGGATCATCGACGGCGCCGACGCCTCGGCGATCTCGAACAACCTCGGCCTGGGGCTCTACGACATCGCGAAATACACCAACTACCCCGGCTTCCACTCGATGCCGGCGGACCATCTGGCCTGCAACCTGAGCAAGTGGGAGGCGATGCCCGAGCACCACAAGCGCATCATGGAGGTGGCGATGCAGAAGCTGTCGCTCCAGACCGCGCTCACCTTCGAGGTCCGCAACGCCGACGCCGTCGCCCAGCTCGAGGAGCAGGGTGTCACCGTCTCCGAATGGTCCGAGGAGGACCGCACCGCCTTCCGCAAGGCCGCCCAGACCCTGTGGGAGGAGTGGGCCGACAAGACGCCGGAGGCCCGCACGCTCGTCGACAGCCACAAGGCCTATCTCGCGCAGCTCGGCCTGCTGGCCGAATAGCCCGCGTCCCGCGGCGGCGGGGCACCCCCCCCCGGCCGGCGGCCACCAACGGGGGGGCGGCGGAATGGTGGAGCACCAGCGCCCCCGGGTGGTGGACACCCACACCACGGGGGTGCGCCGCCACCCGCGGGGGG
>JBBQRM010000542.1:0-2291 GCA_038214855.1 Rhodobacterales bacterium
GATGAGCGACACCGCGCTCGACCTCGCCGCGGGGGAGGCGGACGTCGCGATCCGCGCCGGCGCGCTGCGCGGCGACGGGCTGATCGCGCGCAAGCTCGCGGCCTCGCCCTGGGGCGTGTTCGCGAGCCACGGATATGTCGCGCGCCACGGGCGGCCGGGATCGCCGGCCGACCTCGGCGCCCACGCGATCATCGCCTTCGACGGGGCGCTGGCCGGGCACCGGGCGGCGAAGTGGCTGCGGCAGGTCGCGCCGGACGCAAGGGCGGCGGCGCGCAACGGCTCGATCCAGGGGCTGGTCCAGTCGGTGTGCGCGGGGCTGGGCGTGGCCCCGCTGCCGGTGGCGCTGGGGCGCGACCACGATCTGGCGATGCTGTTCGGGCCGGTGCCGGAGCTGGAGACGAGCTGGCACATCCTGACGCGCCGGGACCTTCGCCGGACGCGGCATGTCGGCGCGTTCTTCGACTTCGTGCTGCGCGAGATCGGCGCGGTGCGGCCGATCCTGCTGGGCGAGGCGCCGCCGGCCGCGCCTCAGGCCGCCGGCATCGCGGTCTCGACCAGCCTTGCCCAGTAGGAGCAGCCGATGGGGATCAGGTCGTCGTTGAAGTCGTATTTCGGGTGGTGGACCTTGGCCGTGTCGCCGTTGCCCACGAAGATGAAGGCGCCGGGGCGGGCGTTGAGCATGAAGGAGAAGTCCTCGGCGCCCATCACCGGGGCGGCGTCGGCGTCCACGCGCCCCTCGCCGACGATTTCGGCCGCGACGCGGGTGGCGAATTCGGTCTGGGCGGCGGCGTTCGCGGTCACCGGATAGCTGCGGGTGTAGTCGAGCGTTGCGGTGGCGCCGAACGCCTCGGCGGTGGCCGTGACGATGCCGCGCATCCGCGCCTCGACCTGATCCTGGACCGCCGGTTCCAGCGTGCGGGCGGTGCCGCGCAGTTCGACGCGCTCGGGGATGACGTTGAAGGCGTCGCTCTCGGTGCGGAAGCTGGTGACCGAGACGACGGCGCTCTTGAGTGGATCGACATTGCGCGCGGCGATGGATTGCAGCGCCAGCACGATGTGGCTCGCGACGAGCGTCGTGTCGATGGTGTTGTGCGGCTGGGCCGCATGGCCGCCGCGGCCGGTCACGTGGATGGTGAAGACGTCGGAGGCTGCCATCAGCGGGCCGGGGCGGATGGCGAAGTCGCCGAGCGGGATGCCGGGCATGTTGTGCATCCCGTAGACCTCCTGGATGCCGAAGCGGTCCATCATGCCGTCCTCGACCATCTCGCGGCCGCCGCCGCCGCCTTCTTCCGCCGGCTGAAAGATCACCGCGACGGTGCCGTCGAAGTTGCGCGTCTCGGCGAGGTATTGCGCGGCCCCGAGCAGCATCGCCGTATGGCCGTCGTGGCCGCAGGCGTGCATCGCGCCGGGCGTGGTCGAGGCATGCGGCGCGCCGGTCTCCTCGGTCATCGGCAGCGCGTCCATGTCGGCGCGCAGGCCGATCACCCGTCCCGAGCCGCTGGCGCGGCCGCGGATCACGCCGACGACGCCGGTGCGCCCGATCCCGGTAACCACCTCGTCGCAGCCGAACTCGCGCAAGCGGTCCGCGACCAGCGCGCTGGTGCGGTGGGTGTCGAACAGGATCTCGGGGTGGGCGTGGATGTCGCGGCGCCAGGCGGTGACGTTCTCGTGGAGATCGGCGAAGCGGTTGACGACGGGCATGGGCGTCCTTTCAGGCGGCGAGCCGGGCGATGAGCCGGCGCACGAACTCCGCGCCGGCGTCGAATTGTTGCAGCGTGATGAACTCGTCGGGCTGGTGCGCCTGGGCGATGGCGCCGGGGCCGCAGACGACCGCCGACAGGCCCGCCTCCTGGAACTGGCCGGCCTCGGTCATGTAGGAGACGACGTGCTCGCCATTGTCGCCGGTAAGCGCGCGCGCGAGCGTCTCGGCCGGGCCCTCCGCTTCTGGGACGAGGGCTGGGAGATCGGCGTGGGTCTCGAGCACGATGCGCGCGTCGGGATGGACGCGACGCGCCTCCGCCTCGAGCCGCGCGGCCTCCGCGCGCAGGCGCTCCTGCCAGTCGGAGCGGCTCTCGGTCGGCAGCATGCGGATGCCGCCGGTGAAGGTGCAGTCGCGCGCGGTGATGTTGTGAGCGGTGCCGCCCGAGATCACGCCGGAATGGAGCGTGGTGTAGGGCGGATCGAAGGGGTTGGCGGGGGTCTCGCGGGCGTTTTCGGCCATCGTGTCGCCCATCCAGGTCACGAACCGCGCGGCCGTCATCACCGCGCAGACGCCGGTATGGATCAGGCTC
>JBBQRM010000543.1:0-2290 GCA_038214855.1 Rhodobacterales bacterium
AGAAGCACCCCCACCACCTTCAGCGCCACCGCGACCAGCACCGCCAGCGCCCGCGTCAGGATCAGCCGCTCGCGCGCCGCACTCACCCCCGCCGCGGCCGCGAGATCGGGGGAGAGCGGCGCGAGGATCAGCCGCCGCCACCGCCAGGCGACCAGCACCGCCACCAGTCCCGCGCCGCTGAAAATCACCGCCAGATCGCCCCGCGTCACTGCCAGGATGTCGCCGAAGAGATAGCCCATCAGATCGACCCGCACGCCCGGAAGGAAGCTCAGCGCCACCAGCCCCACCGCCAGCGCCGCGTGCGAGGCGACCCCGAGCAGCGTATCCGCGGCATAGAAGCGCCCCGAGAGCCAGCCCACCGTCAGCGCCATCGCCAGCGCCGCCACCGTCACTCCCAGCACCACCGGCAGGTCCGCCGCCAGCGCCAGCGTCACCCCCAGCAGCGCCGCATGGGCCGTCGCGTCGCCGAAATAGGCCATCCGCCGCCAGACGACGAAACACCCCAGCGGACCCGCCGCCAGCGCCACGCCCACCCCGCCCAGCGCGGCGCGCACCAAAAAATCGTCGAGCAGGCTCATCCCGCCCCGCCGGCCCCCGCGCCGGTCCGCGCGTGGGTATGGTCGTGCTCGTGGCGGTAGAGCGCCAGCGCCCCTCCCGTCCGCGTCCCGAAGAGCGCCCGGTACTCCGGCGCTTCCGACACGACCGTGGGCGTCCCCTCGCAGCAGACATGGCCGTTGAGGCAGACCACCCGGTCCGAGGCCGCCATCACCACGTGCAGATCGTGGCTCACCATCAGCACCGCGCAGCCCATCTCGGCGCGCAGCTCGGCGATCAGCGCGTAGAATCCGGCGATCCCCGGCTGGTCCAGCCCCTGCGCCGCCTCGTCGAGCACCAGAAGCTGCGGGGCCCCGATCAGCGCCTGCGCCAGCAATGCCCGCTGGAACTGCCCGCCGGAGAGCGCGCTCATCTGCCGCCCCCCGAGGCCGCTCGCGCCCACCCGCTCGAGCGCCGCCGCCGCCTCGGCCCGCGAACCGCCCGCGAGCCGCAGGAAGCCGCCGAGCGTGATCGGCATCGTCCGGTCGATCGCCAGCCGCTGCGGCACGTAGCCGATCCTCAGGCCCGGCGTCCGCGGCACCCGCCCCGCGGTCGGGGCGAGGGCGCCGATCAGCAGCCGCAGGAGCGTGGTCTTGCCCGACCCGTTCGGCCCCACCAGCGTGACGATCTCGCCCGGCGCCACCGACATATCGACGTCGCGCAGGATGCGCTGCCCGCCGCGGGAGAAGCCCAGCCCCCGCGCCTCGATCAGCGGGCCGCTCAAGATGCGGCCTCCCGGCACCGCTCGCAGAGGCCCTCGGCCTCCACCGACAGCCGCTCGACGACCACGCCCGCGCGCGCCGCCTCGCCTGCGACCCCCGGCTCCGCGCCCTGTGCTGTCTCCGCGACGGTGCGGCAGCCGCGGCAGATGATGAAGGCGGCGCTGTGCGCGCCCGTGCCGTGGGTGCAGGCGGCGAAGGCGCTCAGCCGCTCGATCCGGTGCGCAAAGCCGTGGCGGACCAGGAAATCGAGCGCGCGGTAGACGACCGGCGGCTGGCCGCCGTAGCCTGCGGCGCGCAGACGGTCGAGCAGCTCATAGGCCGTCAGCGCCCGGTGCGTCTCGAGCAGCGCCTCGAGCACGAATTCCCGCTGCGGCGTCAGCTTCAGCCGCCGCTCGCGGCAGGCGGTGCGGACCTCCGCAAGCGCCCGCATTCGGCAGGAGCCGTGGTCGTGCGGGCGGAAGGCGGCGCTGCCGGACGGGTTTGGGGTTGACATGCGTTATGCTATAACATCACGTGCCGGCGCTGCAATGGCCTGCCTTGGAGGACCGAACCTTGCCCGTAATTCGGCTGTCTCTCGCCTTCGCGGCCATGCTGGTGGCCTCGGGACCCGCTCTGGCCGCCGTGCCCTCGGTGGCGGTGGACGTGGCACCGCTGCATTCTATCGTGGCGCGGGTCATGCAGGGGGTGGGTATGCCGGCGCTTCTCCTGCCTCCGGGCGCCTCCCCACACGGATATGCGCTGCGGCCTTCGGACGCCGCACGCCTCCAGGCGGCGGAGGTCGTGTTCTGGATCGGGCCAGAGCTCACACCGTGGCTCGCGAAGCCGCTCGCCGCCCTCGCATCCGGCGCTCGGGTCGAGGCGATGGCGGAGGCGCCGAGCGTCGAGCGCCTGCCGGTGCGCACGGGAGGCCCGTTCGAGATGGAAGATCAGGACGAGGGCGAGCTCCATGGGCACGCGGCCGACGCGCATCTGTG
>JBBQRM010000544.1:0-2284 GCA_038214855.1 Rhodobacterales bacterium
AACACCTCCGCCCCTCGCCCCTCGCCGAGCGGCTCCGCCGCTTCCGACTGAGGCGCCGGGTCTAGCGGCGCCCCGTCCGCCACCCGCCAGCCCCGCACCACCCCCTCGGCCCCGCCGGCGAGCAGCACCGCACCGCCCGTCTCGAAGGCGAGCGCCCAGACGGGACCCTCGCCGGCGGCGAACCCGCGCAGCACCTCTACCCGCGCCGCGTCCACCAGCACGACGCTCCCGTCGACGGCACCCGCCGCCAGCATCGCCCCGTCGTCCGAGACCGCGAGCGACACCAGCGGCACCGCGGACGCCGCCAGATCCGCGCTCACCGCCCCTGACGCCTCGACCCGCCGCAGGTGCCCGTCCGCCCCCGCCGCCCAGACCCCGCGGGGGCCGCCCGCCAGCGCTGCGACCGGCGCCGGCAGCTGCACGCTCCGCGCTGCGCCCCCCGCCTGAGGCCACAGATGCACCGCCCCGTCGTGGCCCCCCGCCGCGATCCCGCCGCCGTCGAGGAACGCCACCCCGTTCAGCGGTCCCGCGCCCGCGTCGAGCACCGCCGGCGCGGCCGCGCCGTCCAGCGCCTCGACCCGCACGCGCCCGTCCCAACCGCTCGAGGCCAGAAGGTCACCCTGAGGCGACACCGCCAGCGCCGAGACCGGCCCGTCGTGCGCCGCGATCGCCCGCTCGGGCTCGGACGCACCCTCCCGCCAGAGCCCGACGACCCCGTCCTGCCCGCCGGTCGCCAGCCGCCCGTCCGGCAGGAACGCGACCGCGTTCACCCCGCCCGCGTGCAGCCGCAGCACCGCGAGCGCCGCGCCGGTCTCGATGTCCCACAGGACCGCGCTCGTGTCGAAGGAGCCCGTCAGCGCCCGACCCGCCTGCGCCGCGAGCGCGCGCACCGGCCCGCCGTGGCCGCGCAGCTCCGCCGCGGCCGCGACCCCCGGCAGCAGCGCCGCCGCGAGGCAGATCGAGAGCAACCGTCGCATCCGCCCGTACCCTTTCCCGCAGCCCCGGCACACGCCGCGAACATGACAAACCCGCGCCGCGCTGGCAATCCGCGCGGCCGGTGTCCACGTCCCCCGTCTTGCATTCCCCTGCCCCGGTGCCAGATCATGCGCGAGAGGAGATGGACATGGCGCGCAGCACCGACCTGCCCGGCACCCGCGGCGCCGACCTGCCGCGCACCCGCGGGCCGGACCATACGCCCGCGACCGGGCGCAAGGACCTGCCCCCCGCCTCGGCGCGAACGGACCGAAGCGAGGTGGAGGCCTTCCTCGCCGAGGCCCGTACCCGGCCGGCACGGCGCGCAGGCACCGGCCGCGGCCGGCTGATCTTCGCGCTCGACGCGACGATGAGCCGCCAGCCGACCTGGGATCTGGCCTGCAGCCTGCAGGCCGAGATGTTCCGCGCCACCGACAGCGCCGGCGGGCTCGCGGTCCAGCTCGCCTATTTTCGCGGCCATGGCGAGGCGCGGGCCTCGCGCTGGGTCGAGGACGCGGAGGCGTTGGCGAAGCTGATGACCGGGATCGCCTGCCACGGCGGCCTCACCCAGGTCGGTCGCATATTCGACCACGCGATCCGCGAGACGACGAGGCGGCAGGTCGCAGCCCTCGTCTATGTCGGCGACGCGATGGAGGAGGACGTGGACCGGCTGTGCCACCAGGCGGGCGAGCTCGCCTTGCGCAACACCAAGGCCTTCATGTTCCTGGAAGGCTCGAATCCTGCGGCCGAGCGCGCCTTCCGCGAAATCGCCCGGCTGACAGGTGGCGTGTTCCTGCCCTTCGACGCCAGCGCCTCGGGCCGGTTGCGCGACCTGCTCGCCGCGGTCGCGACCTATGCCGCGGGCGGCCAGGCGGCGCTGACCGCATCGGGGACGGATGCGGCGCGGCGGCTGCTGGCTGACCTCAGTCCGTGAATCCGGCGTTGGGACTGGCGCTCGCGGGCGTCTTCGTGACCAGCCTCACCCTCGCCCTGCGCGCGGGCTCCGGCCGACGGGCGCTTGCCGTGGCGGTGCTCGGCGCCGCGGCTGGACTCGGGCTCCTGCGGCAGTTCCCGCTCGCCGCGGCGCTCGCCATGGTCGGGATCGGTCTGTGGCGCCGCTCCGCCAGCGGGGCCGCGCCCACCGCCGGCCAGAGCTCGGAGGTGCGCACCGACGGGCTCGCGATGACCCTCGACCACGACAGCGGCCGGATGGACGGCGAGGTGCTTTCGGGACCCTTCGCCGGCCGCCGGCTCTCCGATCTCGCCCCCGCCGAGCTTCAGGCCCTGCTCGCGCAGTTCGAGGACGACATGG
>JBBQRM010000545.1:0-2279 GCA_038214855.1 Rhodobacterales bacterium
GCGAAGATCGCGCGGAGCGCCAAGCCTCATGTCGTCTGCTTCATCGGGGCCGGGGCGATGGAGCTGCCGGATAACGCCCAGCAAGCCTCTACCTTGCTCGAAACGGCCGAGCTGGCCCTCGGCGGGGAGCGCATCGGCGACGGGTTCGATGCCGCGGATGCGGCGCGCGGGGTCGCCGGCGACCGGAGGTCGGGACGCATCGAGGGGCTCTTCTCCGGTGGCACGCTCGCGGCCGAAGCCCAGCTGGTGCTGCGCGCCGCAGGCCGGAGCGTCGTCTCCAACGCGCCGGTGCCGGGCGTTTCCGAGCCGGGGCAGGGCGAAGCGCCGAGCGACCGGATTCTCGATCTCGGAGCCGACGAATACACCCGCGGCAAGCCGCACCCGATGATCGACCCGTCGGTGCGCGACGAGATGTTGGCGACGGCCCTGAGCGATCCCGGTGTCTCTGTGATCCTGCTCGACCTCGTGATCGGCTTCGGCGCCCACAGCGATCCTGCTGGCCATGTCGCAAAACTTCTCGCCGCACATGACAGCGTCCGGCCGCCGCTCGCGGCCTCTGTCACCGGCACCGCCGGAGATCCGCAGGGCAAGGCGCGGCAGGCCGCCACCCTGACCGCCGCTGGCGTCGCCGTCGCGCCGTCGAACGCGCAAGCTTGCGAACTGGCGCTGGCGATTACCAATGCCGGGCAAGGGGAGACCGAGACATGACATCGCTCCATGGAATTCCGTCGCGGCTGCTGGTCGCCATCGGCGGCAATGCGACGCATCCCGAAGACATCGCGGGAACATCCGACGAACAGAAGGACGTCGCGCAGCGAACTGCGACGTCGCTCCTGCCACTCCTGCGCGACGTGCCCGAGCTGGTCGTCACCCACGGCAACGGCCCGGTGGTCGGCAAGATCATGATGCGCCAGATGCTGACGATGGACCGCATCCCGCCGATGTCGCTCGACATCTGCGTCGCGCACAGCCAGGGCGGTATCGGCTATCTGCTGATGCAGGCGATGGAGAACGCGCTGCGCGAGGCGGGCAACCAGCGCCATGTCGCGGCGCTGCTGACCCAGGTCGAGGTCGATGCCGACGATCCCGCCTTCGCCGATCCGACCAAGTTCGTTGGTCCGTTCTTTTCCGAGGAGGAGGCGAAGCGAATCGAGCGGGAGCTCGGCTGGCTGATGCGCGAGGACTCGGGGCGCGGCTGGCGGCATGTCGTACCGTCGCCGAAGCCGCGGCACATCTGCGACATCTCGCTTATCGACGACCTCGTCAAGCGCGGCACCGTGGTGATCGCCGCCGGCGGTGGCGGCATCCCGGTGGTCCGCCAGGGCAAAACGCGCATAAGGTCCGGCCTGCCGGCGGTGATCGACAAGGATTTGAGCTCGGCCAAGATGGCGAACGTACTGGGGATCGAGGAGATGATGATCCTGACGGCGGTCTCCCGCGTCGCTATCGACTTCGGCAAGCCGGACCAGTCGGATCTGTCGGAGGTCCGGCTGGCTGACCTGAAGCGGTTGCGCGACGAAGGTCAGTTCCCGCCGGGCAGCATGGGGCCGAAGATCGACGCAGCGATCCAGTTCATCGAAGGCGGGGGCAAGCGGGCCGTCATCGGGCATCTGTGCGAGGCCATGGCGGCGCTGAGGCGCGAGGCGGGTACGCACGTGATTCCCTGATGCCGTCCCTGCCACGTGTCGAGGCGTCCAGCATCGGCATCGACGCCAGCCTGGCACTGGCGCTAGGAACCGGCACCGTCATCGCGGTCTTCGCCCGCGCGTTCTATGTCCGTCTCTCCGACGGCCCGATCTGCATCGACAACGGGACGATCGGTAAGGGACCTCTGAACCTGCTCTGCCCCGCCCTGGACGACCTCGATCTGCGGACCGTCGTCCGCACAGGGATGACCGTCGAGACCGACGCAACTGCCATCGCGCTGCCCCCCCCTCCAAATTTACCGTGCCGGAACCGCAATCTGGATGCCGCCGCCTGTCTCTCCTTTCGACCCGCAGGCAATCGCTTCCGGCCTCGCCGCGCTCCACGCCGGTCTTCCGAGAATGCTGCCGGCCGGTGGACTTGGCGGACTGCTGCACTGCGGCGCACCACCCGCGACACCCGTCGAGCGGGCCGGTGCAGGCGCGAGCCGGGTCCTGATGGACTGGCTCGCGGGTGACGTACCGCTGGACAGCCCGGAGATGGGCGATGCCACCGGCGGGCTGCTCGGCCTCGGACCGGGACTGACGCCTTCGGGCGACGACTTTCTGGCCGGCGCATTGGTTGCCCTGCGATGG
>JBBQRM010000546.1:0-2272 GCA_038214855.1 Rhodobacterales bacterium
AAGCCGGGCGTGAGCGGCTGTAGCGTTTCACCCATGCGTGCGTCCGATGCTGCCGTCGGTTTGTGTTCAACAGCTTGAATCTACAGCGCTTTCAGGCGCACGCAACCATTCTCGCCCATTTGGATGAATAAGCCGGGTTCAGAGGCTCGCCTCGAGTGCTGCGAACAGACGGTCCACGTCCTCGGCGTCGTTGTAGAGATGCGGCGTCACCCTCAGCGTGTCGCCGCGCAGGCTCACGTGCACCCCCTCCGCGGCCAACCGTTCGGGCAGGCCGGCGGGCGGCTTGCCTCCGAAGCCGAGTCCGAGGAAATGCCCTGCCCTGAGGCTCGCGTCCGAGGCGGTGAGGCCGAGGCGTGCCGCGCGCGTGGCGATTGCCTCGGTCTTTCCGGTGAGGGTCGCCTGGATCTGCGGCACGCCCCAGTCGAGCAGCTGCTCCAGCGCCGTACAGACCATCGGCAGCAGCGCAAAGTTCGGCGCCTGGCCCATGTCGTAGCGCCGGGCGCCCGGCTGGTAGTCGGACCGGTAGTCGACGAGGCGCGAGAAATCCTCGGAGCCGGCGCGGGCGAGATAGCCGTGCTCGAGCGGCCGTCCCTCGCGACGGTGCGGTGCGGCATAGAGAAAGCCGGTCGAGTACGGCCCGAGCAGCCACTTGTAGCAGGCGGCGGCCAGGAAGTCCGGCGCGACCGCTTCGAGGTCGATCGGCAGCGCCCCGGCCGATTGCGTCAGATCGAGCACCAGTGCCGCGCCCACCTCCCTCGCCGCCCGGCCGACCCGCGCGAGATCAATGAGCGCCCCGTCGGTCCAGCGGCACTGGGCGCAGGCGACGATGGCGGTGCGCGCGTCGATCGCCGCAATCAGCGCGGCCGTCAGGTCGCTCTCCCCGCCGCCGACGGTGACGACCTCGCCGCCGGTCTCGGCGGCGCGCATCCGCCAGGGATAGACGTTGGAGGGGAACTGATCGGCGGGCACGACCACCCGCCGGCCCGGTCCGAGAGGGAGATTCGCCGCCGCCAGCGCCAGCCCGTAGCCCGCCGAGGGGGTGAGCGCGACGCCTTCTGGGTCCGCGCCGATCAGCCGGGCGAACAGGGTCCGGGCGCGTTCGGGGCCGTCGAAGAAATGCGCGGGCGCGATCTCCCACGGCCGCGCTTTGCGTCCGACGGCCTTCTCGCCCGCCGCCACGACGCTGCGCATCAGCGGCGACATGTAGGCGCAGTTGAAATAGGCGATCTCGCGCGGGAGATCGAACAGATGCCGCTGGCTGGGGATCATCGCCGTCCGCCTTTCTCCCGATCCCGAGAGCCTAGGCTGCGGCGGGGGACCTTGGCCAGAGGTTCAGGGCGTGGCTCAGGGCGTGGCGATCAGCCTCTCGACGATGGCGCGCGCGCTGGGCGCGGTCCAGTCGGCGCCGCCCATCAGCCGGGCGATCTCGGCGCCCTCGCGGTTGACGACGACCGTCACCGGCAGGCCCGGCACGGTCATCGCGCGGGCGAGCGTGCTCTGCGGGTCGAGATGCGTCTCGAGCGCGGTGACGCCGACATCCGTGTTGAACCGCTCGATGTCCTCGAGGCCGTTGCGCCCGGTCGCGATGGCGATCACCTCGAAATCCTCGCCGCCCAGCTCGCGCTGGAGCGCGTCGAGCGCGGGCTTCTCCTGCCGGCAGGGCGCGCACCAGGTGGCCCAGAAGTTCACCAGGCGCAGCTTGCCGTCGCTGTCGGCGAGCGTCATCGGGTTGCCCTCGGCGTCGGTGAACGTGTCCTCGCCGAGCGGCACCGGCTCCTCGTGGATCACCAGCTTGCGCATGTCGCCCTCGCGCATCGCCCCGAGCTCGGCACGCGCGGCGGCGTCGAGCGTCTGTGCGCCGGCGGGGTTTGCGCCGGCGGCGAGCGCCGTGTAGACGAAGGCCGCGATCAGGAGGCTCGGGAGTTTCATGGCGCGGGTTTCCTCTCGGGAGGCGGGTGGCATGACGAATGGCATCACTGGCGGCGGGTCGAACGCGATGTGGGGCGGACGCTTCACGGCCTCCCCCGACGCGGTGATGGAGGCGATCAACGCCTCGATCGACGTGGATAGGCGCCTCGCGGTCCAGGACATCGCGGCGAGCCGCGCCCATGCCGCCATGCTCGGCGCCACGGGCATCGTCAGTGATAGCGACGCAGCGGCGATCCGGGAAGGCCTGCTCACGGTGATGTCAGAGATCGAGGCCGGGGGGTTCGCCTTTTCCCGCGAGCTCGAGGACATCCACATGAACGTGGAGAGCCGGCTGAAGGCGCTG
>JBBQRM010000547.1:0-2255 GCA_038214855.1 Rhodobacterales bacterium
GCGGGCATATGCCTCGGTCTCGTCGCCGCCGCGGCCGAGGCGCGGGTGCCGCTCTTCGGCGTGTGCCTGGGGCACCAGGCGATCGGTCAGGCCTTCGGCGGGCGCGTCGTGCGGGCGGGTGTGATCATGCACGGCAAGATCGACGCGATCCACCATACCGGCCGTGGCGTCTTTGAGGACCTGCCCTCGCCCTTCCGCGCCACGCGCTACCACAGCCTCGCGGTCGAGCGTGCCAGCCTGCCCGAAATCCTCGAGATCACCGCCGAGAGCGCGGACGGCACGATCATGGGGCTGCGCCACCGCGACCTGGCGATCGAGGGCGTGCAGTTCCACCCCGAATCCATCGCCTCCGAGCACGGCCACGCGCTGCTGCGGCGCTTTCTCGAGGCGGCGCGGGTGCCGGCATGACCCCGCGGCTGCAACCGCTGATCGGGCTGGCCGCCGAGGGTCCGCTCACCCGCGCCCAGGCCGAGGCCGCCTTCACCGCGATCATGGAGGGCGAGGCCACGCCCGCGCAGATCGGTGGCTTCCTGATGGCCCTGCGCGCCCGCGGCGAGAGCGTCGCGGAATTTGCCGCCGCCGCCACGGTGATGCGCGCCAAATGCCTGCGGGTGCACGCGCCCGAGGGGGCAATCGACATCGTCGGCACCGGCGGCGACGGCCGCGGCACGCTGAACATCTCCACCGCCGCGGCCTTCGTCGTCGCGGGCTGCGGCGTCGTGGTCGCCAAGCACGGCAACCGCAACCTGTCGTCGCGCTCGGGGGCGGCGGACGCGCTGGGCGAGCTCGGCGTGGACGTGATGGTCGGCCCCGAGGTGGTGGAGCGCGCGCTCACGCAGGTCGGCATCGGCTTCATGATGGCGCCGATGCACCATCCCGCGACCCGCCACGTGATGGGGCCGCGCGCCGAGCTCGGGACCCGCACGATCTTCAACCTGCTCGGGCCGCTCACGAACCCCGCCTCGGTCCGCCGCCAGCTGACCGGCGCCTATTCCCGCAGCGTGATCCGGCCGATGGCCGAGACGCTGGCCGCCCTCGGCTCGGACAGCGCCTGGCTGGTGCACGGCGCCGACGGCACCGACGAGGTCTCCATCGCAGGCGAGACCTACGTTGCGGAGCTGCGCGACGGACGCATCCGCGAGTTTTCCGTCCATCCCGAGGAGGCGGGCCTGCCGGTGCACCCGCTCGCTTCCATAGCCGGCGGCACCCCGGCCGAGAACGGGTCCGCCCTGCGCGCGCTGCTCGGCGGTGCCGCCTCGGCCTACCGCGACGCGGTGCTGATGAACGCCGCCGCGGCGCTGGTGATCGCCGAGCGTGCCGCCGACCTGCGGGCGGGCGTGGCTCTCGCGCGCGAGAGCCTCGACAGCGGTGCGGCGCGCGACAAGGCCGAGCGGCTCGCCGCCGTGACGACGGCCGCGCAATGAGCATCCTCGAGCGCATCCGCAGCTACAAGCTCGAGGAGATCGCCGCGGCCAAGCGCGCCCGGCCCCTCGCGGAGCTCGAGGCGGAGGCCCGCGCCGCCGAGCCGCCGCGCGGCTTCGCCGAGGCGCTCGACCGCGCCGCCGTCCGCGGCTACGCGCTGATCGCCGAAATTAAGCGCGCGAGCCCGTCGAAGGGCCTGATCCGCGCCGATTTCGACCCCGCCGCCCTCGCGGGCGCCTATACGCGCGGCGGGGCGGCCTGTCTCAGCGTGCTGACCGACGCGCCGAGCTTCCAGGGCGCGGACGCTCATCTGGGCCTCGCTCGCGCGGCCACGACCCTGCCGGTGCTGCGCAAGGACTTCCTCTACGACCCCTTTCAGGTGGTCCAGTCGCGCGCGCTGGGCGCCGATTGCATCCTGATCATCCTCGCCGCGGTCTCCGACGCCCAGGCGGGCGAGCTCGAAGCCGCGGCGCGGGCCTGGGGCATGGATGTGCTCGTCGAGGTCCATGATCAGGCCGAACTCGACCGCGCGTCCGGGCTCGCCTCGACGCTCCTCGGCATCAACAACCGCGATCTCGCCACCTTCCGCACCGATGTCGCGACCACCGAGCGGCTGGCGCGCCGCGCGCCCCTCGACCGGCGGATCGTCTCGGAGAGCGGCCTCGCCACCCCGGCCGATCTCGCCCGCATCGCGGCCTTCGGGGTGCGCGCGTTCCTGATCGGCGAGACGCTGATGCGCGAGGCCGATGTCGAGGCCGCGACCCGCGCGCTGCTCGACCGGCCGTTCCTGCCGGATGCCGGCTGATGCCCGAGCTCACGCATTTCGACGCGAC
>JBBQRM010000548.1:0-2255 GCA_038214855.1 Rhodobacterales bacterium
CGCAGGTCCTCGATCCGCCCGTTGGTGCACGAGCCGATGAACACCGTGTCGATGGCGATGTCGCTGAGTTTCGTTCCCGGCTCGAGCGCCATGTAGTCGAGCGAGCGGCGCGCCGCCTCGACCTTGCCGCCCGTGAAGTCCTCCGGGCGGGGCACGAAGCCTGTGATCGGCAGCACGTCCTCGGGGCTGGTCCCCCAGGTGACGACGGGGGCGATCTCGGCGGCGTCGAGCGTGATTTCGCGGTCGAAGTGCGCGCCCTCGTCGGTCGTGAGCGTGCGCCAGTACGTCTCCGCCATCTCCCAGGCGCCGCCCTTGGGGGCGTGCGGGCGGCCGCGCAGGTAGTCGAAGGTGGTCTGGTCGGGCGCGATCAGCCCGGCGCGGGCGCCGCCCTCGATCGCCATGTTGCAGACGGTCATCCTTCCTTCCATGCTGAGGGCCCTGATCGCCTCGCCGCAATATTCGATCACATGGCCGGTGCCGCCTGCGGTGCCGGTGGCGCCGATGATCGACAGCGTGATGTCCTTGGCGGTGACGCCGGGGCCGAGGGCGCCCGTGACCTCGACGCGCATGTTCTTGGACTTCTTCTGGATCAGCGTCTGGGTGGCGAGCACATGCTCGACCTCCGAGGTGCCGATCCCGTGGGCGAGCGCGCCGAAGGCCCCGTGGGTCGCGGTGTGGCTGTCGCCGCAGACGATGGTGAGGCCGGGCTGGGTCAACCCCTGTTCCGGGCCGATGATGTGCACGATCCCCTGGCGGATGTCCGCGACGTCGTAGATCTCGACGCCGAAGTCGCGCGCGTTCATGCGCAGAGTCTCGACCTGGATGCGGCTCTGCTCGTTGTCGATGCCGCGCGCCCGGTCCAGCGTAGTCGGCACGTTGTGGTCGGGCACGGCGATGGTCTTGGCCGGGGCGCGCAGCCGCCGCCCGGCGAGACGCAGCCCCTCGAAGGCCTGGGGGGAGGTGACCTCGTGCACCAGGTGAAGATCGACGTAGAGGAGCGAGGTGCCGTCCTCGGCCGCATGCACGACATGCGCGTCCCAGATCATGTCGTAGAGGGTTTTGGATGCGGACATGGGCTTTCCTCCCGCGATGGATATGGACAAAGCAGCTGGCGCGTTAGCCGGCGATCTGGCGCAGCCGGCATCCGACGAACCGCCACGGCAGGCGCGCGTGATCGTCCAGGTCGAAGATCCGTTCCATGGGCGTTCTCTACAATCGAATGGCTTTGTCTACAAGGAGCCGCGGGACTTGTTTCACGTCAAGTCGGGGTGGTGCGAATCGCGTTAAGGCGCGGGGCTCACGAAGGGAGGACATTCATGTACAAACGCATCCTGGTTCCGGTGGATCTGCGCAAGCAGCAGGAAATCGAGAAGGCGCTGATCTCGGCCACCGATCTTGCAAAGCATTACGGTTCCGAGCTCGTTTTTGCCGGCGTCACCGGAACGGCGCCCAGTTCGATCGCGCATTCGCTGGACGAATACCGCCAGAAGCTGGCCGAGTTCGGCGAGGCGACCAATGCGCGGCTGGGATGCAATGCCAGCACGGTCACCATCCATATCCACGACGTCTCGATCGATCTCGATCGTGCCCTGGTGCACAAGGCCGTGGAGATTTGTGCCGATCTGATCGTCATGGCGTCGCACCGGCCCGGCGTTGCCGAACATATCTTCAGCTCAAACGCCGGTTATGTCGCCGCGCATGCGCCAATATCGGTTCTCGTGGTGCGGAACTAGAGCCCGGCACCGCCTTGCCAGAAGCTCTCCGCCGGGCGGACCCTTCCGACGGTGATGCCGCGGCGGTTCAGCAACGGCGGAGTGAGCCGCCATGCAGCGGCCGGATGGCTGGCGTCGAGCGCGCCGAGCCGCGCGAGCAGGGCTGCGATCGCGCATTCGCTGGCCCGCGTCGCCCCGTCCTCGATCTTGAGTGCCACGCCGAGGCCCGGCCCGGGCAGGATAGCGACGAAGACCCCCTCGGCGCCGGTCTTGATGGCGATGCCCGCGCCCATGGCCGCCATCAGCTCGGAGCAGGCCCGGCCCTCGCCCGCGACCAGCAGCGGATGCGCGGCCATCGCGGCGACCAGCCGCCCGGCCGCAGCCGCCCGCGCGGGTCCGAGCCCGGAGGGCTTGGCCATGCGCGCCATCGCGACGGCCAGACCCTGCACGGTGGTGGCGAAGTTCGGCGCCGAGCAGCCATCGACGCCCCAGCCGGGGCTCGGCTCGCCGCACATCTCCTCGAAGGCCGCGCGCACCGCCCGC
>JBBQRM010000549.1:0-2253 GCA_038214855.1 Rhodobacterales bacterium
CGCAGATGATCCTGCGGCTGCACATCTTCCACCTGTTGCAGACCGTCTCGCCGCATACCGTCGAGCTCGATGTCGGGGTGCCGGCGCGGGGTCTGCACGGCGAGGCCTATCGCGGGCACATCTTCTGGGACGAGCTCTTCATCTTTCCGTTCCTCAACCTGCGCCTGCCCGAGATCCCCCGCGCGCTCCTGCGCTACCGGCACCGCCGCCTGCCCGCGGCACGGCGGCTGGCGCGGGAGGCCGGGTTTCGCGGCGCGATGTATCCCTGGCAGAGCGGCAGCGACGGGCGCGAGGAGACGCAGGTCGTCCATCTCAACCCCAAATCCGGCCGCTGGCTGCCCGACAACAGCCACCTGCAGCGCCACGTCAACGCCGCCATCGCCTACAACACCTGGCGCCACTACGAGGCCACCGGCGACGCCGAGTTCCTGTCGGTCTACGGCGCGGAGATGCTGTTCGAGATCGCCCGCTTCTGGGCCAGCATCGCCAGCCGCGACGAGGCCGGGCGCTATCACGTCCGCGGCGTGATGGGACCCGACGAATTCCACGACGGCGTGCCGTGGTCCGACGAGCCGGGACTCGACGACAACGCCTACACCAACGTGATGGCCGCCTGGGTGCTGGCGCGGGCGCTCGATGCGCATGCGCTGCTCGACCCCGAGCGGCGCGCCGAGATCGACGAGACCCTGAGCCTCGGCGCCGAGGAACTGGCGCTCTGGGACGAGGTCAGCCGCAAGCTGACGATCCCCTTTCACGCGGGCGTCATCAGCCAGTTCGAGGGCTATGAGCGGCTGGAGGAGTTCGACTGGGAGGGCTACGCCGCGAAATACGGCGACATCCACCGGCTCGACCGGATCCTCGAGGCCGAGGGCGACAGCGTTAACCGCTACAAGGCGTCCAAGCAGGCCGACGTGCTGATGCTGTTCTATCTGTTCTCGGCCGAGGAGCTCGATGCGCTGTTCGCCCGTCTCGGCTACACGTTCGACCGCCAGATGATCCCGCGCACCATCGCCTATTACGGCGCGCGCACCTCGCATGGCTCGACGCTCAGCCGCGTCGTGCATTCCTGGGTGCTGGCGCGCGGTGACCGCGGCCGGTCCGGGACGCTGCTCAAGAAGGCGCGGGAGAGCGATATCGCCGATGTCCAGGGCGGCACGACCGCAGAGGGCATCCATCTCGGCGCAATGGCCGGAACCGTCGATCTGGTGCAGCGTGGCCAGACCGGGCTCGAACTGCGCGGCGACGTGCTGCGGTTGAACCCTTGCCTGCCGGAGGAGCTACGCGGGTTGCGGATGCGGATTCGCTACCGCGGCCACTGGCTGGAGATCAAGGTGGGCTGTGAGCGCCTCACCGTCTCGGCCCCCAACGGCTGGACCGGACCGCGGCAGATCGTGATCCGGGACCGGAGCCATGTCTTCACCGCGGGCGAGACACTGGACATCCCCTGCCGCCCCGAGGTCGGCGGCTCACGGCCGGATCCGCACGTGGGCGAGGACAATGCCGACGCGGCGTGGCGCGAAGTGTAAGGGAACGCGGCCGGCTGCGTCATTGGGAAAGCCACGCAACGCGGCAGCAAACCGGCAGCGGCGCATCGCAGCCGGTCACCGAAAGAAAAATCCATGAAAACGGCATTTGGGATCCTCGCGATACAGACGGCAACGGCAGGCTTGACGTGCGGGAGATCAGGAGCTTCATGCACGGCGGCGGGATGCAAGCGGCGCGTTCGCGCTAGATCCTGACGCTGCGAAAGACGGACCGGTCCCACCGCAGGGTCCGGTCCGCCGGACCTTGGTTTCGCGACGGCACCGGTCGGCCGGGTCCATGCCCGATCGACATCGTCTGGGAGAACGCCGATGAGGATCGCCATCTTTGAAGTCGAGGAATGGGAGCGCCAGGCCTGCGAGCGCCTGCAGCCGGCGCACGAGCTGCGCTGCACCGCCGACGCGCTCGATACACGCAGCGCAGGTGCATATGGCGAGGCCGAGATCGTCAGCACCTTCGTGAACTCAAGGCTCGACGCCGGCGTGCTGGCGCGGTTTGCCCACCTGAAGCTGATTGCCACCCGCTCCACCGGCTACGACCACATCGATCTCGACTGGTGCGCGGCGCACGGCGTCACCGTTGCAAACGTGACGGATTACGGCGATGCGACGGTGGCAGAGCACACCTTCGCGCTGCTGCTGGCCGTGGTGCGCAACCTCGTCGAGGCGGTCGAGCGGACCCGCCGCGGCAACTTCTCGCAATCGGGCCTCC
>JBBQRM010000550.1:0-2229 GCA_038214855.1 Rhodobacterales bacterium
GATGTCGTCGTGATCGGCGGCGGGATCGTCGGCGCCTCGACCGCGCTCGAGCTCGCCGAGCGCGGGGTGAGCGTGGCGCTCTGCGAGAAGGGCGGGATCGGCCACGAGCAGTCGAGCCGCAACTGGGGCTGGGTCCGCATCTCACGCCGCGACCCGCGCGAGGTGCCGCTGATGGCGGACTCCTTGCGCATCTGGAAGGGGCTCGATGCGCGCCTGGGGCGCGAGACCGGCTACCGGCGGACCGGCATCGCCTTCGTCTGCGAGAACGAGCAGAGCTTCGCCAACCACGACCGCTGGCGGCGGCACCTCGAGCCGTTCCAGATCGAGAGCCGGATGATCGAGGGCGCGGCGCTGGCGGAGCTGCTCCCGGAGGGCAAGCCCAACGCCCGCGGCGCGCTCTATACTCCCGCGGATGGACGGGCCGAGCCGCAGAAGGCGGCGCCGGCCATCGCCGAGGCGGCGCGGGAGAAGGGGGCCGCGATCCTGACCGAATGCGCGGTGCGGGTGGTCGAGACCGAGGGTGGCGCGATCAGCGGGGTGGTGACCGAGCGGGGGCGCATCGCCTGCTCGCAGGTGGTGCTCGCCGGCGGGGCGTGGTCGAACCTCTTCTGTGGGAACGCGGGCCTCGACCTGCCGCAGCTGACGGTGGTCAACCACGTGCTGCGCACGGCGCCGCTGGAGGGGGGGCCGGAAGCCGCGGTCTGGACGGAGCGGTTCGCGATCCGCAGGCGGCTCGACGGCGGCTATTCCGTGGCGCGGGGGTCGGGGAACACGGTGGATGTGGTGCCGAATTCCTTCCGCTACGGGATGCGGTTCCTGGCGGCCTATCGGATGCAGCGGCGGGAGCTGCATTTCCGGCTCGGGCCGCGGTTCTTCGAGGAGGCGCGGCGGCCGAAGCGCTGGTCGGCGGATGAGGCGAGCCCGTTCGAGTATACGCGCGTGCTCGATCCCAAGCCCTCGGCGCGGATGACGCGGGGGCTGGTCTCGGAGGTGGCGGCGGCGTTTCCGGCCTTCCGGGAGGCCAAGGTGGCGCAGACCTGGGCGGGATGCATCGACGTGACGCCGGATGCGGTGCCGGTGATCTCGGCGGTGGAGGCGGTGCCGGGGTTCCATATCGCGACGGGGTTCTCGGGGCACGGGTTCGGGATCGGGCCGGCCGCGGGGCGGCTGATGGCGGATCTGGTGACCGGGGCGCCGCCCTGCGTCGATCCGGCGCCGTTCCGGTTCTCGCGGTTCAGCGACGGCAGCGAGGTGCGGCCGGACGAGGGGTATTGAGGGGGATCGGGCCGTGAAAAAATACGCCTTTCACTGTGAAAGGCGACGACTGGTCTTGAAATCATTGATGAAAATTTGCCGTTTTCATGTCTCGTTAACTCTTGCGCAGAGGCGGGCGGGGCATGGGAGGCCGGCGTGAAGGCGCCGAAATCAACAGGAGAAGGACGAGAAAGATGACCGACCGCAGACAGACGCTGACCCTGCTGACCCGGCGCGGCGCGCTCAAGACAGGCGCGGCCGCAGCCGCCCTCGCCCCCTTCGCGGCGGGGCGGGCTTTTGCCGCCAACGACGCGCCGAGCGGGCAGGTGATCGTAGGCTTCTCGCAGGAGCCGACGGTGTTCAACCCGCACATGCTGCACATCGAGGTGGACGAGGGCATCCACTGGAACGTCTTCGATCCGCTGTTCGGCGTGGCACCCGACGGCAGCTTCACCCCGGCGCTGGCGGTCGAGGTGCCCAGCGTCGAGAACGGCGGCATTTCGGAGGACGGGCTGAACTGGCGGGTCAAGCTGCGCGAGGGCGTCACCTGGCACGACGGCGAGCCGTTCACGGCGGCGGACGTGAAATATACGCTCGAGCTGATCGTGGACGACAAGTTCCGCTCGGCAAGGCGCACCGGCCACGAGCTGGTGCGCAACATCCAGGTCGTCTCGCCGACCGAGATTACCTGGGAGATGGCGAGCCCCTATGCGCCATACCCGTCGATCCTCGCCTGGACCTTCATCGTGCCGAAGCACGTGCTGGGCGCGGCGGAGGACCCGAACACGGCGGAGTTCAACAGCGCGCCGGTGGGCACCGGGCCGTTCAAATGGGGAACGCGGGTGGCCGGCGACTACATTCAGCTCGACGCCTACACCGACTATTGGGGCGAGGGGCCGTATCTGGAGCGGGCGATCTTCAAATACATTCCCGACCTGACCGTGCTCTACACCCAGTTCCGCACCGGCGACATCG
>JBBQRM010000551.1:0-2214 GCA_038214855.1 Rhodobacterales bacterium
CGTCGGCCAAAGCCTCGTTGCGCAGGTTGAACTCGATGGTCGAATGGGCGACGTTGTTCTCGTAGCCCTGCGTGCCGACGTCGAACCGCTCGTCCTCCGACAGCCGCACGACATCGGCCATCGGCACGCCGTTGAAGCCGCTCTCGTGGATCTCGCCGGCCTCCAGCGCCGCCGCCGCCGCCGACTTGTCGGTGATGAAGCGCCAGACGATGCGGTCGAGATAGGGATACTCCTCGCCGCGCCAGTAATCGTCGTTGCGCTCGGCGACCACGTACTGGCCGCGCTCGTATTCGACGAACTTGAACGGCCCAGTCCCCACCGGCGCGGTGTTGTAGGGGTTCTCGAGGATGTCGGTGCCCTCGTAGAGGTGCTTCGGCACCGGATGCCCGAGGTCGGGCATTGCGGCCAGCATCAGCTCCATCGGCATGGGCTTGGAGTACCTGAACACCGCGGTGTGGGGGTCGGGGCAGTCCACCGCCTCGAGGTTCTGCTGGAGCGTCGTGGAATAGTTCAGCAGCTCCTTCCACAGGTTCATCGCCGAAAAGGCCACGTCATCGCAGGTGAAATCCTCGCCGTCGTGCCAGCGCACCCCCTCGCGCAGCTTGAACGTAATCTCGCGCCCGTCCTCGGACGAGGACCATTCAGTCGCGAGTACCGGCTCGTAGCCCTCGTAGCTCTTGTCGATCAGGGGCTCCATGATCTTGCCGGTGATGTTGTAGACGCCGGTGGAGGCGCGCAAGCCTGGGTTGAGGATGCGCTGCTCCGAAGGCATGTGAATGACGGCGGTGCCGCCGCGCTTCGGCTCATCCTGTGCCGCGGCGGTGCCGGCGGCGAGGGCTGCGACCATAAAGGCGAGGGAAATGCGGGCGATCATCGGCGGCCTCCTGGCAAATCCGGCCCGCCGCGCATCGGCGCTTGCGGACCCGTCGAATCGTGGGATGATGGCTTGATCGGACCCGCGCACCCCCGCCTTGTCAATGCACGTTCGGCGCGCGGGCCCGTCATGGAGGAGAAGAGCCCGTGCCGCATCCCGTGACAGGCGTCGACCACGTGTTCCTGCTCGTGCGCGATCTCGACGCGAGCCGGGACGCCTTCGCGCGGCTGGGCTTCACCGTGTCGCCGCGCGGGTTGCACAGCGAGGCCAAGGGCTCGGCGAACCACACGATCGTGTTCCCCGACGACTACGTCGAGCTGCTCGGGCTGATCGCCGAGACGCCGGGCAACGCCGCGCGTCGCGCCTCGCTCGCGCGCGACGGCGAGGGGCTGCACGCGGTCGCCTGCCGCATCGAGGATGCCGCGGCGGCGGAGGCCGGGCTCGCCACCCTCGGGATCGCCACCGCCGAGCGCTCGGACTTCGCCCGCCCGGTGCCGCTGCCCGGCGGCGGCGAGGCCGTGGCCGCCTTCTCGACGCTCGGCTTCGATGCGGCCGAGGTGCCGCTCGGCACCGCTTTCATGTGCCAGCACCGCACCCGCGACAGCGTCTGGCTGCCGGAGCTGATGGAGCATGCGAACGGCGCGCGCGGCATTGCCGGCCTGATCGCGGCCACTGAAGCGCCCGAGCGCGCCGCCGCGGGTTTCGCGCGGCTCTTCGCCGCAGGTGCCATGCGCGAGGTCGAGGGGGGCTTCGAGGTCGCGACGGGCGCGCGATCCGCGCCGATCCTGCTGCTCTCGCCACAAGCCTGGGCGGACCGCTATCCGGCCTTCGACCTCGCCGCGACCCCCGCCGGCGCCTTTGCGACGATCAGGATCGCAGCCGACCTCGACCGCGCCCGCGCCGCGCTCGACGCGGCCGGCCTCGCCGCGGTCGAGACGCCCGACGGCGTCGCCGTCGGCCCTCAGGCGGCGAGCGGCACGGTGCTCGAGTTCGTCCCCGCGCCGGGCGCATGAGCGTGCAGAATCCTAACGAGACGTAAAAACACGACTTTTTCTCCAATCATTTCAACGGTCGGTGTCGTGTCGCACCGTGCGACACCGTGAAACCCGCCTCAGCGCATCACCCAGCCGCCATCGACGCTCAGCGTCTGGCCGGTGACGAACCCGGCCTCCTCCGACATCAGGAACATCAGCGCGAAGGCGATGTCGGCCGGCGTCCCCCGCCGCTTGACCGACTGGTGGTCGAGCACGAAGCGCACGTAGCCCTCCGGGTCGGGGTGGATCTTCTCGGCATCGGTGGGAAAGGCCCCCGGCGCGATCGCGTTCGAGGTGATCCCGTAG
>JBBQRM010000552.1:0-2199 GCA_038214855.1 Rhodobacterales bacterium
CGGACGATGCGGGGCGCCGGCGTGCCGGTCGCCATCCTGCGGCCCGCCGCCATCTACGGCATCGGGGCGCTGCATCCGCGGGAATGGTGGTTCGTCAAGCGCGCCCTCGACGGCCGGCGGCGGGTGCCGCTCGCCTTCGACGGACACAGCGTCTTCCACACCAGCAGCGCGTCGGCATCGCGTCGCTCGCACGCCTCTGCCTTCAGCGCCGCGTCACCGGCACGTTCAACATCGCCGACCCCCGGGCGCTGACCGTCGCCGAGATCGCCGCCGCCATCGGCACGGGCCTCGGCCACGATTTCGCCCTCGATCCCTTCGCCGGCCCGCCGCTTCCTCCCGCCTTCGTCGGGCGCACCCCCCTGGTCGGCCGCGCGTCCGTTCCGCATCGACACCGGCCGCGCCCGGTCGCTCGGCTGGGACGGCGGCCCTGACTATGCCGACGCCGTCGCGCCCTATGCCGACTGGCTCGTCGAGACGGCCGGTCGCGGCGACTGGCGCGACGCCTTTCCGCAGTTCCGCAGCTACCCCTACGACCCCTTCGATTACGCCGCCGAAGACGCGCAATTGTCCGGCTCGTGAGGGCGCCGAATGTTAACAACCCATGAATTTCTCGTTTTTTCTCTCGTGTTTTCAAGGGCCATTGTCGCCTTTCACAGTGAAAGGCCGCTGCCGGGCCTTCGGTGCGGGTTTGACAAACTCCGCCGCCAGCCTCACTTGACAGGCTCCCTGGCCGGAGGAAGACGATGGACTGGCTGCTGCGCACCGCGCCCACCTGGGCCACCCTCGGAGGCTTCCTGCTCGCGACCTTCTCGGCGGGTGCTACCGGCGCGATCTTCATGCCCGGCGCCTGGTACCGCACCCTGTCGAAGCCCCCCTGGACCCCGCCCGACTGGCTCTTCCCCATCGCCTGGACGCTGCTCTACATCGCGATGTCCGCGGCGGCCTGGTGGATATCCCTCAACCCCTCGATATGGGCCCTCCCCGCGCTCGCGCTCTGGTCCTGGCAGATCGTGATGAACGCCCTCTGGTCCCCGGTCTTCTTCGGGCTGAGGCGCATCGGGGCGGCTCTCACCGTCATAGTCGTGCTCTGGATCGCCGTCGCCTCGACCACGCTCGCCTTCTGGCTGCTCGACCGGCTCGCGGGCGCGCTGATGCTGCCCTATCTCGTCTGGGTCTCCTACGCCGGCGCGCTCAACCTCTCGATCTGGCGGCGCAACCGGACCGTTCCCGCCTCCGTCTACGCCTGATCCCCGAACCGCCAGCCCGCCCGCCGCGGCATCTTCGCCGGCAGCAGCAGCTTCAGCGCCGGGTTCGCGAACCGGTCGAGATCGAGCGCCTCGTGCACCCCCACCGTCTCGACCCCGTCCAGCCGCGTCCGCATCACCGAGCGAGAATAGAACGGCGCGTCCAGCATCGAACGGACCTGGGCCGGCCGCGCGCCCGCGTCGGCCCGCGTCTCGCGCCGTACCTGCCAGAGCGTGCGCGGCAGCGCAGCCTTCGGCGGCGCCTCCGTCGCCTGAACCGACCCGTCCGCACCGAAGGCGAGCGCCAGCGCCAGATGGCTGCCGTCGCGCCGGTCGGCGTCGTAGAACACCCGCGCGCCCTCGCCGTGCGGCAACCGCGACCAGGTCCAGTACGAGAAGTCGTCCTCCAGCGCGCGCGTGCCGAAGTTCGAATCGAGATACCCGTGCCCAGCCCACTGCCAGCCGGGGCGCGCGAGATCGACCTCGATCCGCGACACCGGCGCGAGCGGCCGCCAGATATGCGCACCGCGGCGGTCGAGCACCGCCTCGACGCTCGTGACGCCGCGAGGAATAACCGTGATCCGGCCGCGGATGCGGCTCAGATGCGGCACCGCCACCTCGTCGAGCTCGATCGTGAGCGCCTCCCCGTCCCAGCGCATAGAAGACGGGCCGATCTGCAGACGTTCCGCATCGCGCCGGACCGCTCCGCGCCCGCGCTCGGTCATCGCCCAGCGCCCGCCCAGCCCGTTGAGCACGACGTTCATGCAGCAATGATCCAGCGGATCGCGCCGCCCCGCCCAGCCGTAGTAGGGCGAGAACACCGACCCGATGAAGCCGATGACGTTGATCGCCCGCGCCCCGTCGTCCGACACGCCGTCCACGTACCACCAGGCATAGCCGTCCGGGCCCACGCTCACGTCGAACCGCGGTCCGCCATGATCGCCGCGGCCGCGTG
>JBBQRM010000553.1:0-2191 GCA_038214855.1 Rhodobacterales bacterium
TCCGCGATGGGCGTGTCGCAGCCCTCGCAGTGATATTCCGCTGTCTCCGGCCGCCCATTCTGCCAGCGCAGGCGGTCGAATTTCAGCCACTGCATCGCGCCGCAGTGCGGGCACGGCACGAAGTAGCGGCGCTGGTCGGATGCCTCGAACTCCCGCTCGATGCGCGACAGCCCCCGGATGGTGGGCGTCGAGACGAGGAACACCTTGCGCCGGTGGGCGAAGGTCAGCGACCGGGCCTCCGCCAGCGTGACCGGATCGCCTTCCTCGTCGGCCGAGGCCGGATAGGCGTCGACCTCATCGAGGAAGATGTAGCGCGCCGGGGTGGAGCGCAGCCCGACCGCCGAGTTCGCCCCGGTCATGATCAGGATGCCGCCCGCAAACTCCTTGGACAGCATCGTATTGCCCGCATCTCGGGACCGGGCCGGTTTCACACGCTCCCGAAGCTCGGGGCTTTCGTCGATCAGCGGGTCGATCCGCTGGCGCGAGTTGCGCTTGGCCAGTTCCACGGTGGGCTGGACCGCCAGCATCGGCCCCGGCGCCTGGTGGATGGCAAAGCCAATCCAGTTGTTGCCTGCCTCGGTCGCACCGACCTGCGCGGCCTTCTGGAACACGACGCGCTGCATCGTGTCGCCGGGCGACAGCCGGTCCATGATCTCGCGCATATAGGGCGTGCGCGCGGTACGATACCGCCCGGGTTCGGCCGAAGCGCGGCCCGAGAGCATCCGGTGCCGGTCCGCCCATTCCGACACGGTCAGGTCCGGATCCGGCCGCATCCCGGCGCTCCAGGCGCGCAGGACCTCCGCCGCGCCGTCGAAATCCGTCAGGCCATCGGCGCCCTGATCGCGTTCACCGGAAGTCGGGCCGGACCTCGGCGAGTTCGTCGAGGTGGGCGCGTACATGTTTCTCCAAGGCCTTCTGCATCGCGGCCGGTTCGGCGCCGAGTTCGGCCGCCATCAGCGCCGCCGACCGCGCGGGCCAGTTCACCCATGCGTCCCGCACCTCCCGCGCCAGCCGGAACACCAGCGCCAGCGCACGGGCCCGCTCGATCAGCTCTCCCTTCAACTTCTGGAGCCGGATGCGCCGCTCCTGCGCCTTAAGCACCTCGTTGGCGGTCTTGGCCTGCAGGAACGTCGTGCCGCCGCCGACCACCGGCGCGGCCAGACCCTGTTCGCGCAATGTGTCGCCGACGGCGGAAACGGCCGCCTCGGGGACGGGCTTCAGCTTCGGTGCGGGCGCCTTCCTGGTCTTCGACGGGTCGGTCGTCTCGGCGCGGCGGGCGTCGCTGGCCTCGGCATTGATGCTGCCGTCGGGATAGAGGACCAGCCGCTCGGCCGTCTTCGCCTTCTGGATCGCGCCCCGCGACAGCCCGACATGCGCGGCGTACTGGCGCTCGCTCAGACCCTCCATTGCAAGCTCCGATTATCATTCAAAATCATGTGCTTATTGAGTTGATAAGCACCGCGACCGGAGCGAACGTCCTTTCACAAGGACGATGCAACTCGACCACGGAGCCACCCCGATGACTCGCCTGAACCCGATCACCGCTCCCCGCCACGAGCTGCGCGCCGAGAAGGCGCGCCGGAACAAGGAAGCCGCCCTCAGCGCCTTCATCGCGAAGAAGGCGGAGGTCGACGCGATGCTCGCCCGACTGCAGGGCCTCAGCGCCGACCACTTCAACTGCCACCCCGACGAGGTGGGCTGGGCGATGGTCGGCACCCTCGAGCACTACGCCAGCCTCCTGAAGCGCATCACCGACAGCGCCTTCGGCGAGGGCGAACACGCCGAGTAACGATCCCGCCCTTCCGGGTCCCGCCCGCCGACTGGCGGGCTCGACCTCGTAGAAGGGCCGCATCCCGCGCGCCCCGATACGGAGACGACGATGACCAAACTTTCCGATACCCAGCTCCTGATCCTGAGCGCGGCCGCGCAGCGCTGCGACCGCAACGTCCTGCCGCTTCCAGGTTCGCTCCGCGGCGGCGCCGCCACCAAGGCGGTCGGCGCGCTTCTCTCCCGCGGACTGATCGTAGAGAGCGCCACCGACAGCATGGCCAAGGCCGACCCGGCGCTGAACCGCATCTGGCGGAACGACGAGGATGCCCGCGCCATCCTGCTTCACATCAACGATGCAGGCCTCGCCGCCATCGGCGTCGAGCCCGACGACGCGCCGGACCGCGGAGACACGGCGCCTGAA
>JBBQRM010000554.1:0-2190 GCA_038214855.1 Rhodobacterales bacterium
GTGATCTACCGCCGGATCGACGATGCCTTTCTCGATCCCCTGTGCTTCCGCCCCGATTCCATGCTGGGCGTGCCGGGGCTGATGAACGTCTACCGCTCGGGGGGCGTGGCCATCGCCTCGGCACCCGGCGCCGGCGTCGCCGACGACAAGGCGGTCTATACCCATGTGCCCGAGATGATCCGCTTCTATCTTGGCGAGGCGCCGATCCTGCAGAACGTCCAGACCTGGAAATGCGCCGAGCCGGGCGACCGCGCGCATGTGCTCGCGAACCTCAAGGACCTGGTGGTCAAGGAGGTCCACGGCTCGGGCGGCTACGGGATGCTGGTGGGGCCGGCCTCGACCGCGGAACAGATCGCCGCCTATGCCGAGCGGATCAAGGCCAATCCCGGCGATTTCATCGCCCAGCCGACGCTGGCGCTCTCGACCTGCCCGACCTTCGTGGGGGAGGGGATCGCGCCGCGCCACGTGGACCTGCGACCTTATTGCCTGGTCGGACGCGACGTGCATCTGTGCGCCGGCGGGCTTACCCGCGTGGCGCTGCGCGAGGGCAGCCTCGTGGTGAACTCGTCGCAGGGCGGCGGGGTCAAGGACACCTGGGTGATGGCCGATTGAGCATGACCAGGAAAAGCGGACACCGGTTCTCCCTCCGGGCAGGCGGGGATTAGGATGCTCAGCCGCACCGCCGAGAACCTCTACTGGCTCGCCCGCTACGTCGAGCGCGCCGAGACGATGGCCCGCCTTCTCGAGGTCGGCTGGCGCATGGCGATGATCCCTTCCTCCGGCCCCGGGCACCGCAGCGAATGGGGCTCGCTGCTGTCGGCCGCCGGCACCTCGGAGGGCTTCGCCGCCCGCTACGGCGAGGGGGTGAACCAGCGCGACGTCGAGAGCTGGCTGTTCTTCGACCGCGAGAACCATTCGAGCGTGATCACCTGCATCGAGACCGCGCGCCAGAACGGCCGCGCGGTGCGCACGGCGCTGACCTCGGAGATGTGGGACGCCTTGAACGGCGCTTTCCTCGAGCTGCGCGACCTCGAGCGCCTGCCGCGGTCCGAGGCGCGCCTGCCCGAGCTCTGCGACTGGCCCAAGCGCCAAGGCGCGCTGCTGCGGGGGGCGACCGAGGCCACGCATCTGCAGAACGACGGCTGGGACTTCTTCAAGCTCGGCTATTTCCTCGAGCGCGGCGACAACACCGCCCGGATGCTCGACGTGAAATACTACGTGCTCCTGCCCACGACCGACATGGTCGGCGGCAGCGTCGATGCCTACCAGTGGACGACGCTGCTGCGCGCGCTCTCGGCGCTGCGCGCCTTCCACTGGGCCTACGACGGGGTCTATGCGCCCGGCAAGATCGCCGAGTTCCTGATCCTCAACCGCGCCTGCCCGCGCTCGCTGATGCATTGCCTGGAGGGCGCGGCCCGGCATCTCGACCGGCTCGAGGTCGCCAACGGCCGCGCCACGCCTGCGCAGGAGCGGGTGCGCGCGATGAGCGCGGCGCTGGGCGGCGTCGCGGTCGCCGACGTCTTCGACGAGGGGCTGCACGAGTTCCTGACGCGGTTCATTCGCGACAACGCCGCCCTCGGCCGGGACGTGGCCGACGGCTATCTCTTCGGGGTCCAGTGATGCTTGTGCATGTCCGCCACGTGACGCTCTACCAGTATGATGCGCCGATGCGCTTCGTCACCCAGAGCCACCGGCTCACGCCATCGGCCTGCGCCAGCCAGAACGTGGTGGACTGGCAGGTGACGGCGGAGGGTGCGGCCTTCGGCGCGAGCTTCATCGACGGCGCCGGCGACCGGGTCACGACGATGACCGTCGAGGGGCCGGTCGAGCGCATCGAGGTCCGGGTCGAGGGCACGGTCGAGACGACCGACACCGCCGGCGTGCTGCGCGACCACCGCGAGACGATTTCGCCGCGCGCCTATCTGCGGCGCACGCTGGCGGTTACGCCGAATGCCGCCCTGATCGATCTTGCGCAGAGCGCGCTTTCGGGCGCGGACGCGGGCGACGCGCTCGCTCGTGCGCATCGGCTGGCCGAGGCGGTGTCGAACGCCATCGCCTATGCGCCCGGCACGACCGATGCGACGACCACCGCCGCCGAGGCGCTGGAGCGCGGGGCTGGCGTATGCCAGGACCATACCCATGCCCTGATCGCGCTGGCGCATGTCGCCGAGATGCCGGCGCGCTATGTCA
>JBBQRM010000555.1:0-2176 GCA_038214855.1 Rhodobacterales bacterium
TACTTCAACGCCTGGGGCGGCGCCGAGAACATCAACGCCTATGTCGAATGGGCGGGGTCCGAGATCGAGAAGCGCTACGGAATAAAACTCGTCCATGTGAAGCTCGACGACACCGCCAAGGCCGTCGGCACCGTGGTCGCCGAGAAGGCCGCCGGCCGCGATTCGGGCGGCACGGTGGATCTAATCTGGATCAATGGCGAGAACTTTGCCTCGATGAAGGACGAGGGCCTGCTGATGTCGCCCGGCTGGGCGGAAAGCCTGCCCAACTGGCGCTATGTCGACATCGAGAACAAGCCGACCATCCGGACCGATTTCACCATTCCCGTCGAAGGCCTCGAAAGTCCGTGGGGCATGGCGAAGCTCGTCTTCTTCCACGATTCGGCGCGCACCGAACCGGCCTCGATGCCAAAGTCCTCCGCCGAACTGCTCGCCTGGGCGAAACAGAATCCCGGCCGCTTCTCCTATCCGCAACCGCCGGATTTCGTCGGCTCGTCCTTCCTGAAGCAGGTCCTGTCCGAAACCGTCGTGGACCGGTCACTGCTGCTGCAGCCCGTCGACGAGGCGACCTTCGATGACGTCACCGCGCCGACCTTCGCGCTGCTCGACGAGCTGAACCCGCTGCTCTGGCGCGGCGGCAAGGCCTATCCGCAGAACTACCCGGCCATGAAGCAGTTGCTCGCCGATTCCGAGGTCGACATCATCTTCGCCTTCAACCCGTCGGAAGCCTCGAGCGGCATTGCCGCAGGCGAGCTGCCCGATACGGTGCGATCTTTCACCTTTCCGGCCGGCACGCTCGCCAACTCGCATTTCGTGGCCATTCCCTACAATGCCAACGCCAAGGCAGGCGCGCTCGTGTTGGCCGATTTCCTGATCTCGCCCGAAGCCCAGGCACGCAAGCAGGACCCGGCCGTCTGGGGCGACCCGACCGTGCTTGGCATCTCGAAACTCGCGCCTGAAGACCAGGCCACCTTCGCCGCCCTCGACCTCGGCATCGCAACGCTCGCCCCCGACCAGCTCGGCCCCGCGCTGGACGAACCGCACCCCAGCTGGATGGAGCGCATCGAGACCGAGTGGAAACGCCGCTACGGCGCGGCGAACTAGGCGCGGGCGGGCGGCAGCATGATCGCCACCGCGGCAAACTCCAGCACGTGAACGCGATCACCAAGCCGCACCCCCACCCCTTACCCCTCCCCCCAAGGGGGAGGGGGGCATCCTCGCTTGCGCTCTATTCTCGGACAAAGCGCTGCGCTTCGAGATACCCCTCCCCCTTGTGGGGTGGGGTAAGGGGTGGGGGTAATCGTGCCGCGAATGCCGCCGTCTCAGCGAGATGGTTCGTCCGATGCTGACCCGCCTCGGCCCCCCGCTCGCCATCCTGCTTTTGACCCTGCCGATCCTCGCCGGCCTGCTCGGCACCATCCTGCCCGCCTTCGGCTACCTCCCCGCCCTCGGCGGCACCGCCTTCTCCCTCGACGCCTTCCGCACGCTCGCCGCCCAGCCCGGCATCCTCGCCTCGGCACGCATGAGCCTCGTCACCGGCCTCGTCTCGGCCGCTTTGTCGCTTGCCATCGTCATGGGCTTCCTCGCCGCCTGGGCCGGTACGCGCGCCTATGCGCGGATGCAGCGTCTCATCTCGCCGCTGCTCTCGGTGCCGCATGCGGCGGCCGCCTTCGGCCTTGCCTTCCTGATCGCGCCGTCCGGCATGATCGCGCGCATCGTCTCGCCCGGCCTGACCGGCTGGCAGACACCGCCAGACCTGCTCATCGTCAACGATCCGATGGGTCTTGCGATGATCGCTGGCCTCGTCGTCAAGGAGATCCCCTTCCTTCTGCTGATCGCGCTGGCCGCCCTGCCGCAGGTGCGCCTGACAGAGACGCGCGCGCTCGCCGCCTCGCTCGGCTATGGCCGTATGGCCGGCTTCCTCTTCGGAGTCTGGCCGGCGGTCTACCGCCAGATCCGGCTCGGTGTCTTCGCCGTCATCGCCTTCGCCACGTCGGTGGTCGATGTGGCAGCGATCCTGGGGCCGACCAATCCGGCGCCGCTCGCCGTCCGTCTCGTCCAGTGGATGGGCGATCCGGACCTCTCGATGCGCTTTCTCGCCTCCGCCGGGGCGATCGCACAGCTCGCCGTCACTGCGGCGGCGCTGCTGATCTGGATCGGCATCGAGCGCCTCGGCGCG
>JBBQRM010000556.1:0-2149 GCA_038214855.1 Rhodobacterales bacterium
GGCGCTGCGGCTGGCGCGGCCGCTGCAGGGCGGGGCGCAGGTGAAGGCGCGGCGCATCGGCAGCCTCGCCTATGCGGCCTATGCCGCCGCAGGCGCCCCGCTGGAGGAGACCCGCGATCTGCCCTGGATCACCTACCGCGACGACCGGGCGCATCTCCCTTCGGCGCAGTGGCTCGCCGAAGCGGCGGCCGGGCCGGAAGCCTCGCCGGCTCGCGTGCGGGTGGGCGACGCGGAGGCGGCGGTCGAGGGCGTCGCGGCCGGGCTGGGGCGGTCGCTCCTGCCGCGACTGGGTCGCCGACGCCGATCCGCGACTGACAAGGATCGACGACGCGCCCGGGGCGGCGGTCCGTGAAGTCTGGCTGCTGGTGCGCGCCGACATCGCGACCCTTCCTGCGACGGTGGCGACCGCCGCCTGGTGCGAGGCGCTGCTCCGCCCGCAGCCGGGCGGCGCCGCGATGGTGGCAATGCGGGGGAATTGAGGCTATCAGGCGCGCAGGAGGATCTGCGCGTGAGATGGAGAAACCTTGCAGCGGCCGGCCTGGCGGCGCTCTCGCTCGCAGGCTGCACGGTGGCGCCGGAGCGGAGCAGCCTCGCCTTCGATCCGTTCGAGGACCACAACCGGCCGGTGCACGAGACCAACAAGGCGCTCGACCGCGCGGTCTTCGGGCCGGTGGCGCGCGACTACGGGCGCACGACTCCGGCACCGGTGCGCGGTGCGGTCACGGACCTGCGCAACAACTGGCTCCTGCCGGGGCAGTCGGTTCAATACGTGCTCCAAGGCAGGGGCGGGCAGGCAATGAACGCGCTCGGGCGCTTCGCGGTCAACACGACGCTGGGGGTGGGGGGGCTGCTCGATCCGGCGACGGAGATGGGGCTCGCCTATCGCGAGACGGACATCGACGAGACCTTCTATGTCTGGGGGCTGCCGGAGGGCGGATATCTGGAGCTGCCCTTCATCGGGCCGGGGACGCAGCGGGACTGGACCGGGTGGGTGCTCGACCAGGTGCTCGACCCGATGTACTACGTGTTGCCGGTGGAGGCGGCGACGACGCTGCTCGCGGCCGCGGGCCTCGACGTGCTGAACGACCGCTACGCGCTCGACCCGGTGTTCGAGAGCCTGCTCCACGAGAGCGCCGACAGCTATACCGCCCAACGGATCAGTTATTTGCAGAACATGCGCGCGCGCCTGCAAGGTGAGGCGGAGCTGGAGCAACTGGAGGACATCTATGCGGATTTCTGAGAGCCCGACGCGGCGGGGCGTGCTCGCGGGCCTCGCGGCCGGTTCCGTGCTGGTGGCGCTGCCTGCGGCGGCGCAGGCGGTCGGCCGGGCGCAGGCGCTTATAACCGACCTGTCGGCGGAGATGACGCGGCTGGTCAATTCCGGCAAGGCCGCCTCGCAGCTCTACGGCGAGTTCGAGGCGATCCTCGCGCGCTACGCCGACATGCCGGCGGTGGCGGCGAGCATCCTCGGCCCGCCCTGGCGCAGCGCGAGCGAGGCGCAGAAGCGCGCCTTCGTGCCGGCGTTCCAGCACTACCTGTCGCGCAAGTACGGGCGCCAGTTCGAGCAGTACCGCGACGCGCGCATCAACGTGACCGGCGCCAAGGACGCGGGACGCTCGGGGGTGCTGGTCAACACCGTCGTGGTGCGTCCCGGTCAGGAGGACATCCGCGTCGACTGGCAGATCGGCGAGCGGTCGGGGCGCCCGCAGGCGGTCAACCTGATCATCGAGGGCGTGTCGATGCTGGCCAACGAGCGCGCCGAGATCGGCGCGATGCTCGAGGCGCAGGGCGGCCGGCTCGACCCGCTGATCGCGCAGCTCGGCGCCTGGGGCTGAGGGGCGCTCGTGCGGCGCCTCTTGCAACTGTTTTCGGTTGCGCCCATACTCCAGCCGAATGGCGAGGATCGAAAAGCTCAGGGATCGGCTCCGGAGCTGCCCCTCCGATCCGACGTGGGACGAGCTAACGCGAGTGCTGGCGGCGCTCGGGTATGTCGAGAAGAGCGGATCGGGCTCGCGGCGTAAGTTTTGCGGCGAGGGCCTTCCGTCGATCAGCCTGCACGCGCCGCACCCGGGCTCGATCGTCAAGCTCTATGCGGTGCGGCAGGTGGTCGAGCTTCTCGTCGAGGAGGGTCTGCTGTGAGTATATTGAC
>JBBQRM010000557.1:0-2137 GCA_038214855.1 Rhodobacterales bacterium
GTGAAGGGTGACCTGCGGACCCTCCAGATGCTCCAGCCGGCGCTGCGCAAGGGCGGCTGGCGCGTCACCTGCGCGGTCTACCACGGCGACGGGCTCGGCGCGGCGCGGATCACCCATGTCTGGCCCGGTTTCTACGAGGGCTCGGTCTATGGGATCGCCATCGACCTCGGCTCGACCACCATCGCAGGGCACCTGTGCGATCTCGTTTCCGGCGAGGTCCTCGCCTCCACCGGGCTGATGAACCCGCAGATCCGCTTCGGCGAGGATCTGATGAGCCGCGTCAGCTACGCGATGATGAACCCGGGCGGTGCCGCCGAGATGACCCGCGCGGTGCGCGGGGCGCTGGGGGCGCTGGTGGAGCAGGCCGCGGCCGAGGCGCGCATCTCGCCCGAACTGATTTTCGAGGCAGTGATCGTCGGCAACCCGGTGATGCACCACCTGCTGCTCGGCATAGACCCGGTCGAGCTCGGTCAGGCACCCTTCGCGCTCGCCACCGCCTCGGCCCAGACGCTGTGGGCGACCGAAATCGACCTTGCGATGCACTCCGACGCGCGGATCTACATCCTGCCCTGCATCGCCGGGCATGTCGGCGCCGATGCCGCGGCCGTCGCACTTTCCGAGGCGCCCAACCAGTCCGACGAGCTGATGCTGGTGGTCGATGTCGGCACCAACGCCGAGATCCTCCTCGGTGACCGGCACCGCGTGCTCGCCTGCTCCTCGCCGACCGGCCCGGCCTTCGAGGGCGCGCAGATCAGCTCGGGCCAGCGCGCGGCTCCCGGCGCCATCGAGCGGGTCGAGATCGACGCCACCACGAAGGAGCCGCGGTTCCGCATCATCGGCTGCGAGCTTTGGTCGGACGAGCCGGGCTTCGACGCAGCGACCCGCTCCATCGGCATCACCGGCATCTGCGGCTCGGGCATCATCGAGGCGATCGCCGAGATGCGGATGGCCGGGCTCGTCGATGCCTCCGGCCTCATCGGCTCGGCAGCTCAGACCGGCACAGCCCGCTGCATCGCCGAAGGCCGCACCCACGCCTACCTCCTTTACGACGCGAGCGCCACCGGCGGCCCCCGCATCGCGGTGACGCAGGGCGACGTACGCGCGATCCAGCTCGCGAAATCCGCACTCTACGCCGGGGCCCGCCTGCTGATGGACCACCTCGGGACCGACACCGTCGACCGGGTCGTGCTCGCCGGCGCCTTCGGCGCGCATATTTCACCGAAGCACGCGATGGTGCTGGGCATGATCCCCGATTGCGACCTCGCCCGCGTGACCTCGGCCGGCAACGCGGCGGGTACCGGCGCGCGGATCGCGCTCCTGAACTCTGCGGCCCGGCGCGAGGTCGAGACGCTGGTCACCCGCATCCACAAGGTCGAGACGGCGATCGAACCGCGCTTCCAGGATCACTTCGTGGCGGCCAACGCCATCCCGCACGCAACCGCCGCGTTTCCGCATCTCAGCGAGACGGTGCGCCTTCCGGATGTGGCGTTCAACACCGGCGGCGAGCGCGACGGCGGAAGACGCCGGCGCCGCGCGAGCTGAGACCGGCGGAGCGTGGTGGCGGGTCCCCAGACTCATAGCGCAGAAATTCCGGATAGCGCTCTACCGAGCAGGCCTGTCGCCGGCTTGCCAACGTAGGCGTTGTCGCACAAAGCCGCATCTGGTGCATCGCCCCCTTTCCCCCGCGGGTTCAGCTGATCCTGATGGTTTCCGGCATGCCGAGGGCGATGTAGCGGTTGATGCAGCGCACGGCGACGGCGGCCTCGACTTTCTGGCGCTCGAAGGTGCGCGAGCGGAGACCGGGGCCGATGAGGGTCTTGTAGCGGAACATCGCGTTTTCGGCGAGGGAGCGGCGGTGGTAGCCGGTCTCGGTCTTCCAGGCGTCGCGCCCGACCTCGGCGATGCGGGCCACCGCTTCGCCGCGGGTGGGGGGCACATCTGGCCGTCCCGGCGGCGGGCGGATCGCGGCCCCCTTGCGCGGCGGGATCACCGGGCGCGCCGTGCGCCAGGATGGCGGCATGGCTGTCGAAGCTGTCATAGGCCTTGTCGGCGCAGACTGGGCCGGGGCAGACTGCGGCGACCGGCCCGTCGATGCCGGCGAGCGGACCTTCGGGCTCGGCCCCGTCGTGGACCTCGC
>JBBQRM010000558.1:0-2137 GCA_038214855.1 Rhodobacterales bacterium
CAGATGCGAAAAGTGGATGGCTGGGAAACCTTGGCTCAGCCAATAACCCCGATCAGCCTTGACCTCGTGGCTTGATCAGACCCAAATCCCGATGCTCGGAGAACGCCGCCGGAGAATTTCCACCAGATTCGAGACACTACCCCGGGCGCGCCCGCCGGTCAGAGGCTCATGCAGAGGTACTTCATCTCCAGGTAGTCGTCGATCCCGTGCCGGGAGCCTTCGCGCCCGAGCCCCGACTGCTTGACGCCGCCGAAGGGCGCCACCTCGGTCGAGATCAGCCCGGCGTTGATCCCGACCATGCCGTATTCCAGCGCCTCGGCCACTCGCCAGACCCGGCCGAGGTCGCGGGAGTAGAAATAGGAGGCGAGGCCGAAGATCGTGTCGTTGGCCTGTTCGATCACGTCGGCCTCGTCGGTGAATCGGAAGAGCGGCGCCACCGGCCCGAAGGTCTCGTCGTGGGCGACCTGCATGTCGCGGGTGACGCCGGTCAGGATCGTCGGCTCGAAGAACGTGCCGCCGAGCGCATGGCGCTTGCCGCCCGCGGCGACCTTCGCACCCTTCGAGGTCGCGTCCCTGATGTGCTCCTCGACCTTGTCGACTGCGGCGGCATTGATCAGCGGCCCCGCGATCACCCCCTCCTCGAAGCCGTCGCCAACCTTCATCGCCGCGACGCGGGCAGCCAGCTTCTCGGCAAACGTGTCGTAGACACCCGACTGCACGTAGATGCGGTTGGGGCAGACGCAGGTCTGGCCGTTGTTGCGGTACTTCGAGATCATCGCGCCCTCGACCGCGGCGTCGAGATCGGCGTCGTCGAAGACGATGAAGGGCGCGTTGCCGCCGAGCTCCATCGAGCATTTCATCACCTGCTCCGCCGCCTGGGCGAGCAGGATGCGCCCGACCTCGGTCGAGCCGGTGAAGGTGAGCTTGCGCACCTTGGGATGGCTGCAGAACACCTTGCCGATCGCCGAGTTCGATGTCGAGGTGATGACGCTCAGCACGCCCGCGGGCACCCCGGCGCGCTCGGCCAGCACCGCCATCGCCAGCGCGCTCAGCGGCGTCTCGCCCGCGGGCTTGGCCACGAAGGCGCAGCCGGCGGCGAGCGCAGGCGCGACCTTGCGCGCGATCATCGCGTTGGGGAAGTTCCACGGCGTGATCGAGGCCGCGACCCCGATCGGCTGGCGCAGCACCAGGATGCGCTTGTCGGGCTGGTGGCCCGGCACCGTCTCGCCATAGACGCGCTTGGCCTCTTCGGCGAACCATTCGACGAAGCTCGCGCCGTAGAGGATTTCGCCGCGCGCCTCGGCCAGCGGCTTGCCCATCTCCGCGGTCAGGATCGCCGCGAGGTCGTCGGCGTTCGCGACCATCAGCTCGTACCATTTGCGCAGCACCGCCGCACGCTCCTTGCCGGTGCGCGCCGCCCAGTCCTTTTGCGCCGTATAGGCCGCGTCGATGGCGCGCCCCGCCTCGGCCTCGCCCATGTCCGGCACGGTGCAGATCGTGTCGCCGCGCGCCGGATTGGTGACCGGAAAGCTGCCGCCACCGTCCGCGCCAACCCATTCGCCCGCAACATAGGCCCGATCGCGCAGAAGATCGGGATCGCGCAGCATGGAATTCAGATCGGTATGGTCGAGCATGGCAACCTCCTCAGAGCGGGCCCGGGCAGCGTCCAGAGGACCACAGCGCCGCCGCACCCGCAAGGCCGCGCCGTTAACGGTAGTGGGTCAGTTTGAAATCCGCTCTCGCGCACGGTGTTTGAAAGCCGGTCCGCGCGGTGCCATATTGAGGCTATGACGGATAAGCCAAAACGTCCGCGCGACGCGAACCAACTGACCAAGTCCATTGTGGACCTAGCCACAGGGGAGGTGTCAGAGCGACCTGCTAAGGCTGAGGCCCAGCGCAAAGGTGGCCTTAAGGCGGGGCCGCGCGGGCGCAGGCTCTGACGCCCGAACAGAGAAGTGAGATCGCACAGGCCGCAGCTGCCGCGCGGTGGAAGAAGAACGGTAAGCGTCACGAGCAGGCCGCGACCTTGCGGGCTTGACTGCGGGCCAAGAGATCAGGTGCGGGATTTGGCGCGACGCGGCATGAAGTGGGCGCGGATCGCGACGACCGCCTTTGCGACGTTGGCGAGGCCGCTCGC
>JBBQRM010000559.1:0-2135 GCA_038214855.1 Rhodobacterales bacterium
CCGCGGCCGCGGCGCCTCCGGTGGACCGAGCTCCACCGCCTCACTCCATCACGACGAGGCGCCGGTGCCCGGCCGCCCGCAGCCGGCCCAGCACCTCCGCGAGCGCCGCGACATCGGCGCCGGGCCCCGTGCGCAGCACCACCGGATCGTCCGGCGAGGCGGCGAGCCGCCCCACCTCCGCCGTGAGTGCCTCGACCGGCACCGGCACGCCGTTGAGCCGCGGCGGTCCTGCGCCCAGGTCGATCAGCCGCGGCGGCCCTTCCCAGACGCCGCCGCCCGAAGCCGGGTCGAGCGGCAGCGCCGCCTCGATCCCGAAGCGCGCGACCAGCATGAAGAACACCAGGAGCAGAAACACCACATCTACGAGCGGCGTCAGGCTCGGCCGCCGCAGCCGCCGCGGCACCTCGAGCCCCAGCCCGCCGGTCATTCCGCAGCCCTCGGCACCGCCCGCGCCGCGGCGGCCGGCGGGGCGAGGAAGACACGGGTGCCGAGGTCCTCGAGATCGCGGCGCAGCCGCTCGGCCCCGGCTTCGAAGGCGCTGAGCACCACCGAGGCCGGGATCGCCACGACCATCCCCGCCGCGGTCGTGAGCAGCGCCTGCCAGATGCCCCCCGCGAGCATGGCCGGATCGGCCGCACCCCCCGCCGCCTGGAGCTGGCGGAACGCCTCGATCATCCCCAGGACCGTGCCGAGAAGCCCGAGGAGCGGCGCAATGAGCGCGATCAGCTCGAAGGCCCTGAGCCCCGCACGCGCCTCGGCGAGTTCGGCCTTGGCCACGCGCGCCGTCTCGGCCCGCGCATCCTCGGCCGGCAGCCGCGCGAGCGCCTCGAAGGCGACGGCCAGCACCCGCGCCCGCGGCCCCGGCGCGCGGACAGCGAGCGCGCGCGCCCCGGCCGCGTCGCCGGCCTGCCAGAGCGCCAGCGCCCGCTCGGCCGGCCGCCGCGACCAGGATCGCCCCCGCAGGCTGCGCGCGAGCTTCCACAGCACCAGCGCGAGACAGATCACCGACAGCGCCGCGATCGCCCACATCGCCGGTCCGCCCGCGTCGAGGAACGCGCGCGCAGCCGTGAGTGTCGCCTCGGTCTCCATGATCCGGCCCCCGTCGATGGCGGGGCCTGACTAGCAGCTTTCGCCCCACCGCAAAAGCGGTCCCGGCGCAGTTACCTTTCGGCAACCTCTGCCCGGCATCCTAGCGGCACCGTGGCAAGCCGGAAACGGAGCGGACGATGTCGAACGCACGAACGATCGCACGAACGGCGCTGGTCGCCGGCTTCGCCGTGCTCGCGCCCGGCGCCGCACCGCTCTTTTCCCAGAGCGAAGGCGAGGCGACGGAGCGGCGTGAGCGCTGCTACGGCGTCTCCCTCGAGGGCGAGAACGACGGGATCGGCGACGAGAGCGCGCCCGGCACCGCGACCCGCGACTTCCAGGGCGACGCCTGGGTCTGGGTCACGCCGGGCGAATGTCCGATCCTGCCGCTGCCGGCGCAGGCCGACGGCACGCCGCGCCGCGGCGCCCCGGTGCCGCTGGAGCGCGACCGCTCCTGACGCAAGTTCAGCCGGGCAGGCCGCAGGCGGCATCGCTCGCCGTCAGCCCCGCGCCGAAGGCCTCGGCGCGCGCCGCGAGATCGCCCGCGCCGATCAGGTCGTAACCAACCGTCAGCCGCTCCGCCCGCACGCCCTGATCGCGCGCAACGCTGCGCTCGAACCCCAGCACCCGCGCAGAGAGCTCGGGCATGACCGCCCCCAGCCGCGGGCCTGCGAGCCGCGCCCAGACGCCGGTCAGGCAGTCGGCCTGCAACGCCAGATCCCGCGCGAGGGCTTCGTCCGGCGGCGCTCCGGCCTGCGCGCGCGTCTCGAGCGGCGCGAGCGCCCACGTCTCGCCCTGCAGATGCACGGCGGCGAGCCGGCCGGCCATCAGCGCGACGCCGACCTCCGCGTCACGGCGCAACCCGCGGCCGAGCGCCTCGATAAAGCGCAGGTCGAAAGCGACGGTGCGGTTGCGCGGGCAGTAGAAGGCGCCGCTCATCCCGGCGGCCCCGGCACAGGGGCTCGAGGTGACGCCGCTGAAATGCAGCACGCGCGCGGGTCGCACATCGACGGCGCGCCGGGGTGCGGACCAGGCCGCAAGGCTGCGGG
>JBBQRM010000560.1:0-2133 GCA_038214855.1 Rhodobacterales bacterium
GCCCCGCGCAAATTGTCGCCGAGCGGCTCGGTCGCCATCTGCCACGACAGCACCGGCACGAGGCTGCGCGCCAGACGCGGCGCGAGGCCCGGCGCCGCCTCGGCGGTATAGGCGTTGGTCGCGAGGATCAGCGCCCGCGCCCGGACGGTGCCCCCTGCGGTCGTCACATGCCAGCGCCCGGCGTCGCGGGCGAAGGAGGTCGCGGGGCTCCTCTCAAGGATCACCGCGCCGTGGCGCTCGGCGGTGGCGGCGAGGCCGCGGGCCAGCGCCAGCGGATTGACGTGACCGCCGGTGGGGTCGAGCATACCGCCGTGCCAGAAGTCGGTGCCGAGCAGCCGCGCCGCGGCGGCGGCGTCGAGAAGCTCGGGTGCCGCGCCGAAGCGGCGCCAGGCCTCGACCCGGCGCGCGCTGAGCGCCAGGCGTCCGGGGGAATGCGCGGGCTGGAACCAGCCGGTCTGCTCGGCCTCCGCCTCGATCCCCTCGTCGCGCGCCAGCGCGAACAGCGCCCCGGCACTGCCGGTGATCAGCCGCGCGAAGCGCTCGCCGGCCTCGCCGTAGCGCGCGACCAGCGCGTCGGGCTCGACGGCAGTCAGGGTCGGGATCACCTGGCCGTTGTTGCGCCCCGAGGCGCCCCAGCCGACGGCATTGGCTTCGAGGACCACCGGCGCGAGCCCCGCCTTCGCCAGATCCAGCGCCGCCGACAGGCCGGTGAAGCCCGCGCCGATCACCACCGCCTCGGCCTCGCGCTCGCCGGTGAGCCGCGGGGCGGGTGAGCGCGGTGGCGTCACCTCGGCCCAAAGCGACGGCGGGAATTGCGTCATGCGCTCTCGTCCAGGACGACGGGCGGGGTCCAGTCGCGGCCGGGGATCGCCTCGATCAGCGCGCGGGTATAGGCGTGCTGCGGGTCGGCGAAGACCGCGGCGGTGAGGCCGGTCTCGACGATGCGGCCCGCCTGCATCACAGCGATCCGGTCGCAGAGCTGGGCTGCGATGCGCAGGTCGTGGGTGACGAAGAGCAGCGCCAGCTGCAGCCGCTCGCGCAGATCGGCAAGCAGCCGCAGCACCTGGGCCTGGACCGACACGTCGAGGGCCGAGACCGGCTCGTCGGCGACGATCACGCGCGGCTCCATCGCCAGCGCGCGCGCGATGCCGATGCGCTGGCGCTGGCCACCCGAGAACTCGTGCGGGTAGCGCTCGGCCGAGGCCGGCGACAGCTCGACGAGCGCCAGCAACTCGCGGGCCTTCTCGCGGGCGGCGGCGGGCGCCATGCCGTGGACGATGGGGCCCTGGGCGATCAGGTCGACGACGCGCTTGCGGGGGTTGAGCGAGGCCATCGGATCCTGGAATACCATCTGGATGTCGCGGCGCATGGCGCGCAAGGCGCGCGCGTCGGCGTGCAGGATGTCGCGCCCGCCAAGCTCGGCCGTCCCGCCGTCGGCGGCGACGAGCCGCGTGACCAGCCGCGCGACCGTGGTCTTGCCCGAGCCGCTTTCGCCGACGAGCCCCAGAGTCTCGCCCTCGCGCAGCTCGAAGCCGATCCGATCCACCGCCGCCACCGAGGCGCGGCCGCCGGTGAAGAGGCCGCGGCGGGCGCGGAAGGTCTTGAGGAGACCTTCCGCCCGGAGCACCACCGGGGCGCGGTCGAAGCTGCGCGGCGGTGGCGGGACGAGTGCCGGGACCGCGGCGATCAGCGCACGGGTGTAGGGATGGCGCGGGCGGTCGAGCACCTCCCTGACCGGCCCCTCCTCGACCAGCACCCCCTCGCGCAGCACCGCGACCCGGTCGGCGATCTCGGCGACGACGCCGAAGTCGTGGGTGATGAACAGGACGCCCGAGCCGAGGCGGCCCTGCTGCTCGCGCAGCAGGGCGAGGATCTGGCGCTGGGTGGTGACGTCGAGTGCTGTTGTGGGCTCGTCGGCGATGACGAGCCGCGGCTCCATCACCAGCGCCATCGCGATCATCACCCGCTGGCGCTGGCCGCCGGAGACCTGGTGCGGATAGGCTTGGGCGACCTCGGCCGGGTCGGGGATGTGGACCTGCGCGAGCATCTCGAGCGCGCGCTCGCGCCGCGCCCTGGCGACGAGTCGCGTGTGGAGGCGCAGCACCTCCTCGATCTGCCAGCCGACCTTCTTAT
>JBBQRM010000561.1:0-2121 GCA_038214855.1 Rhodobacterales bacterium
ATTGAAGCGCGGTGCGATTCCCATCGACGAAGCACTGCCGATTGCCAGGCAGATCGCCGAGGCGCTGGAAGCCGCGCACGAGCAGGGGATCATCCATCGCGATCTGAAGCCCGCCAACATCAAGGTGCGGCCGGACGGCACCGTCAAGGTGCTGGATTTCGGGCTGGCGAAGGCGCTCGGACCGTCGGAGGGCGATGGCTTTAGCCGTCGCCAGGCAGAGGCTGAAGCCTCCGCCCTCCGAACGATCACGTCTCCCGCCATGACGATGCGCGGGGTGATCCTTGGCACGGCGGCGTACATGGCGCCCGAGCAGGCGAAGGGCAAGGCCGCCGACAAGCGCGCCGATATCTGGGCCTTTGGTGTCGTGCTGTTCGAGATGCTCACCGGCACCCGGGCGTTCGCAGGCGAGGACATCACCGACATCATCGCAGCCGTTGTGACCAGGGATCCCGATTGGACGCAGTTGCCCGTGGCGACGCCGATCGCGCTGATCCGCTTGCTGAAGCGGTGTCTCGTCAAGAATCCTCGCAATCGCACTCCCGACATCGCCGTGGCGCGGCTCGAGATCGACGAGCTGCTGAGCGGCACCAGCGCAATCGCCGCCGCGACATCGTCCACCATCACCGCCGCATCGTCTCGACGCGTGACGCCGGCGTGGCGCGCCGTGACGATGGCCGGGGTCGCTGTGGTCGGTGCCGCCGCCGTCACCTACGTCCTGACCCGGCCCTCGCCAGCGGTCCCGGCGTCGCCCGTGAGGTTCACGGTGCCGGCCTCGGTATCCGTGACCAACAACCGCTCGCTGGCGGTATCGCCAGACGGCAAGTACGTCGTGTTCGTCACGGCCAGAACGGCGACCGCACCGGGACAACTGATGATCCGCGCCTTCGACCAACTGGCGGCCGTCGCGATCAACGGCGTAACAGATCCCGTGGCTCCCTTCATCTCACCAGACAGCAGGTGGGTTGGCTACTTCGAGGGCAACGAGATCAGGAAAGTCTCGGTGGCCGGCGGCGCCCCGATCGTGGTCTTCAGTCTCGGCGAAACCTCTGCCGGGACCGGCTTTCGCAGCGCCACCTGGGCAGCGGACGAATCCATCGTGTTTGCGTCGGGCGGCCGGGGCGTCGGCTTGCGCAGCGTTCCGGCCGCCGGTGGTGAGGCGAAAACCCTGACGATGCCCGACAACACGTCGGGTCAGGCCAGTCACGTGTTCCCATCGATCGTTGGCGGCGGGCGCGGTGTGCTCTACTCGATCTGGCCTTCATCGGGCGACCCGGACGAATTGCAAGTGGCCGTGCTGGACATGGCGACCGGCCACAGCCGGATTCTTCTCCGGGGTGGCAGTCAGGCGGAATACGTCGACACGTCGAACGGCTCGAGCGACACCGGTTATCTGGTTTACGCGGTCGCCGGCGCGCTGCGCGCTGTTCGCTTCGACCCGATCAAGCTTGAGGTCGCCGGTGACCCGATCGCGGTGGTCGATGAGGTCGCGACCGCCGGTTTTGGCTCGGCGCAGTATGGCCTGTCTCAGACCGCTACCTTGGCCTACGTGCCAGGGCGCGCAATGGGCCTCCAGCGAGCGCGCCGGACGATCACCTGGGTCGACCGACGTGGCAAGGAAGAAGCGATCTCTGTCGAACCGCACAACTACCTGAGCATACGGTTGTCGCCGGACGGTACCAGGCTGGCGCTCGACGCCCGCGACGGCCAGACCGATATTTGGATCTTCGAGCTGGCGCGCCAGACCATGACCCGCCTGACGCTCGACCCTGCGGTCGACGGCTTCCCCGTGTGGATGCCGGATGGCCGGCGCATCCTCTTCGAGTCGAATCGCAAGACTGTCAATTTCCAGATCTACTCGCAGGCCGCGGATGGCACCCGCGCCGCCGAGCAATTGACGACCGACTCGATGCCGAGATGGCCATTCTCCATTTCGCCTGACGGCCGTCGCGCGATTCTTCACGCTGAGGCACAAGGTGCCAGCGCCCTGGACATCTTGACGCTGGACGGACAATCGAAACCCGAACCGCTGCTGTCTTCGCCGCCATTCAACCTCGCTCACGGCGAGCTATCGCCGGATGGCCGCTGGCTGGCCTATCAATCGAACGAGGGCGGAGCGAACCA
>JBBQRM010000562.1:0-2114 GCA_038214855.1 Rhodobacterales bacterium
CTGCCTGGCTGGCGCGTCTATCGCGCCTGCCGTCACGCCGAAGGCGTGCCTCCGGCACGACGGCAGGCAGGCGCGGCCCGATTTGTCGACGGACAAATCGAGCGTGACATCCGCAACGGCATCGCGCCGATCCGCCAAAGAGAGACGGGCGGCATCGCGTGGCGAAAGGTCAGACCGAGGGGCCGTTGGTATGAGCCGCAATGCCCGGCGCGCAGGCAAAACCCTTTCCAGGTGGTTAACGACCTCAAAAAGATACTTTTATCTCAGTAGTTTGCTGGATTGCTCAACCTTGAGCAGCCAGGCAGGGCCACCCTGCCTCAGCCCGACGTGAGCCGGTCGAGGATGGCCCGCCGGACATCCTCCTCCTGGGCCGCGATCGCCGCGGTCAGCGCCAGCAGCCGCTCGCGCGTGTCGTAGAGCTGGTCGAGGAGCGACAGCACGGTCGGCAGGGTCTCCGCCCCGATCTCGAGCTCGTAGCGCAGGGTGCAGATCAGCCGCACCCGGGCACATTCCATCTCGGCGAACACCGGCTCGTCGGCCTCGATCCGGGGGGCGACCAGCTCGTCGCGGATCCAGGCGTCGAGATCCTCGGCGCGGAGCAGCGCGATGCTCGCCACCAGATCGACCGCGCGCATCATCGCAGCATCTCCTTGCGGGGATTCTCCTTGGACCTCGGCTCCCAGCCTTCGAGGAAGGCCGCAAGCTCCGGCTCCTCGCCGGTGGGCAGCACGACCTTGAGCGTGACGAGCTGGTGGCCGCGCATCCCCGTCCGCCGGTTCTTAACGCCCTTGTCACGCAGGCGCAGGGTGCGGCCGGTGTTGGACCCCTTCGGCACCGTCAGCGTGACCGGGCCGGTGATCGTCGGCACCTCGACGCGCGCGCCCAGCGCCGCCTCGCGCAGGCTCACCGGCACCTCGACGCGGATGTCGTCGTCACGGCGCTGAAAGAACGCATGCGGCTCGACATGCAGCTCGACATAGGCGTCGCCCGGCTCGCCGCCGCCGAAGCCGGGCCCGCCCTGGCCCCTGAGCCGCAAGGTCTGACGATCCTCGGCGCCCTCGGGGATCGTCACCCTCAGCGTGCGGCCCTCGGGCAGGGTGATGACGCGCTCCGCGCCATTCACCGCGTCGAGAAAGCCGACGGGAAGCGTGTAGCTCACGTCCTGGCCGCGGGCGCGGAAGGCGCCGGCGGTCGCGCGGGCGCGGGCGCCGCGGGCGCCGAAGGCCTGAGAGAGGAAGTCCTCGAGATCGTCGTTGCTCGCGAAGCCGTCGGCGGCGGCGTGGCTGCCGGCACCCGCCTCGGCGAAGTCGCGGTAGAAGCGCTCGCGCGGCCGCTCGGCGCCGGAGGCGTCGATCTCGCCCGCATCGAACCGCCGGCGCTTCTCCGCGTCTCCGAGCAGGTCGTAGGCGGTGGAGATGTCCTTGAACTTCTCCTCCGCCGCCTTGTCGCCGGGGTGGAGGTCGGGGTGGTGCTTGCGCGTGAGCTTCTTGAAGGTCGCGCGGATCTCCTTGTCGGTCGCCGTCTTCTCCAGCCCGAGTGTGGCGTAGGGGTCGGTCATCGCTTGCGCCGCTCCCGCAGGATCGTGCGGAGTGCCGCGACCGCCTGCCAGACGAAGAAGGCGCCGAAGGCGAGGAACATCTGGAGTGCGATGTAGCGTGACAGCCCGTCGGTGGCCGCCGGCAGGAACACCGCCGCCATCAGCGCCAGGACGAGGAGGCTCGAGACGAGCTTGAAGCGGGCGTCGAGCATCAGCCGATCTCCACCCGCTGCTCGATGGCGCCGAAGATGCTGTGGCCGCCTTCGTCGAGCATCTCGATGCGTACCGTGTCGCCGTCGGCGAGGAAGGGCGTGGACGCGGCGCCCTTGAGGATCGTCTCGACCATGCGCTGCTCTGCGATGCAGGAATAGCCGGCGCCGCCCTCGGCCACAGGGCGGCCCGGCCCGCCGTCCGCGTCCTTGTTGGACACGGTGCCCGAGCCGAGGATCGTGCCTGCCCCGAGCGCACGGGTGCGCGCGGCATGGGCGATCAGCGTACCGAAGTCGAATGTCATGTCGCGACCGGCGTCCGCGCGGCCGAAGGGCGTGCCGTTCAGGTCGACCCGCAGCACGCCCGA
>JBBQRM010000563.1:0-2096 GCA_038214855.1 Rhodobacterales bacterium
TACGAGCTGGTGTTCCACGCCGGCGACTACCTGGCGCGGCAGGGCGGGGCGGCGGGGTTCCTCGTCGAGGTGCCGGTGCGGTTCCGGGTGACGGACGCAGGCGCGCGGCTGCACGTGCCGCTCCTGGTCTCGCCCTACGGCTACACGACCTACCGCGGCAGCTGAGCCATCAGGGCGGCCAGCGACTTCTTGCAGGCCGCGACCATGAAGTCGATGAAGAGCCGGCTCTTGGGGTCCTGCAGCCGCCGGTGCGGGTAGAGGCAGGCGAGCGGCACGGCGAGGGGCGGGGTCTCGGTCGCCACCTCCACCAGATCGCCGCGGGCGAGGTGCTCGGCGATCTCGAAGGCGGGCTTGAGCGCGATCCCGCGGCCCGCGAGCGCCCAGCCGGTCAGCACGTCGCCGTCGTCGGATTCGTAGGAGCCGCGCACATCGAAGCGCTGCGGCCCGTCGGGGGTGGTGAGCGTCCAGACGAACTCGCGCGCGCCGGGGAAGCGCAGCAGCAGGCACTCGTGGCGCTGGGCGATCAGGTCGTGCCCGGTCATGGGAGTGGGCCGGTCTGCGAGATAGGCGGGTGCGGCGCAGAGCACGCGGCGGCATTCGGCGATGGGGCGGACCCGCAGCGTCGAGTCCTCGAGCGCACCGAGCACGAAGACCACGTCGAGCCCCTCGGCGGTGATGTCGAGCCGCCGGTCCGACAGGCGCAGGCGCACGTCGATGCCGGGATAGAGGTCGCGGAACGCCGGGACCATCGGCGCGATCAGCCGCTTGCCGATACCAAGGGGGGCGGCGACGTGGATCGAGCCGCGGGGATTGCGCGATACGTCGGCTATCGCGGCCTCGGCCTCCTCGATCGCCTCGAGGATGCGCACGGCGCCCTTGTAGAAGATGTGTCCCTGCTCGGTCGGCTGGAGGCTGCGGGTGGTGCGGTTGAAGAGCCGGATCCCGAGATGCTTCTCGAGCTCGGCGATCCGCGAGGAGGCGACCGCCGCCGAGACGCGCTGGTCGCGGCCGGCCGCCGACATCGAGCCGAGGTCGTAGACCCGCACGAAGGTCCGCAGGTTGTTCACGTAGGACATCGGCGGCGAGCCTAGCATTCGCAGGAAAAACCGGAAAGTGCTCGGGGATCGCCGGGATTTGCCTGAAGGGCGAAACCTGTCAGCTTCGTGCCAAGTCGACAGGGAGTGCGGCATGGACGATCTCGCCATCATCTGGGACTGGACGGCCTTCGGGGTGCGCTGGCTGCATGTGATCACCGCGATCGCCTGGATCGGGTCGTCGTTCTACTTCATCGCGCTCGACCTCGGCCTCACCAAGGTTCCGCACCTGCCGAAGGGCGCAACCGGGGAGGAATGGCAGGTCCACGGCGGCGGGTTCTACCACATCCAGAAATACATGGTCGCCCCGGAGGCGATGCCCGAGCACCTGACCTGGTTCAAGTGGGAGAGCTATGCGACGTGGCTGTCGGGTGCAGCGCTGCTCGCCATCGTCTACTACGCGGGTGCCGAGCTCTATCTGATCGACCGCTCGGTGCTCGACGTCTCGGCGCCGGTGGCGATCCTCATCTCGCTCGCCTCGATCGGGCTCGGCTGGCTCGTCTATGACGCACTCTGCCGCTCTCCCCTCGGGCGCAACGCGACGGTGCTGATGGTGGTGCTGTTCGGCGTGCTGGTGGCGATGTCCTGGGGCTATACGCAGGTCTTCACCGGGCGCGCGGCGCTGCTGCACCTGGGGGTGTTCACCGCGACGATCATGTCCGCGAACGTGTTTCGCGTGATCATCCCCAACCAGAAGATCGTCGTGGCCGACCTCAAGGCCGGGCGGACGCCGGATGCGAAATACGGCGTGATCGCCAAGCAGCGCTCGACCCACAACAACTACCTGACGCTGCCGGTGCTGCTGATGATGGTGTCGCAGCACTATCCGTTCCTGTTCTCGCACCCGCAGTCATGGCTCATCGTGGCGCTCATCATCGTGATCGGGGCGCTGGTCCGCCATATGCTGAACAAGCTTGAGGCCGGCGGCGACTGGGACAGCTACGGCTGGGTGCTGCCGGCAACGGCGATGGGATTGATCACCGCGATCTACGTGACGGCGCC
>JBBQRM010000564.1:0-2084 GCA_038214855.1 Rhodobacterales bacterium
ATCGGGGCCGCGGCGCGCAGCCGTTCGGAGGCCGCGAGCAGGCCGAGCGCCCCGAGCCCCACCGGCCGCGACAGCATCAGATCCGCGGCGAGCCCCAGCGCCAGCACCGCCCAGAGCGGCGCGCTCGCCGGACGGCGGATCACCCAGGCCACGACCAGGCAGAACACCAGATCGGGGCTCGGCCACCTGCCGCCGGGGCCGAAGGGCACGAGGGCTGCATAGATGAAGACGAGCCCCAGCGCGAGCACGCCCATGCGCTCGAGCGCGCGGGGCGGCGGCCGGCGGGCGCTCATCGCAGCACCCCGCCGGGTGCGGGGGCGTCGTCCGCCCCTCCGGACGCGGGGGCGTCGTCCGCCGATGCGGACGCGGGAGCCTCGCTCGCTTCGGCGAGCGGCGGACGCGGCTGAAGCAGCGGGCCGATCAGCCCGCCGGGCCCCTCGACCGGCACCGCCGGCTTCTCGCGCACCACCCGCACGAAATCGAGCCTTCGGTAATCTGCCGCGAGCCGCACGCGCTGCCGCCCGTCGGGGCCTATCGTCACCTGGCCGATCAGCAGGTCCGGCGGGTAGAGGCCGCCGTCGCCGGAGCTGACCACGCGGTCGCCGGGGCTGAGCATGTCGGATTGGTCGATGAACTCGAGCACCGGCGAGGGGCCGTTGTCGCCCGAGACCAGCGCCCGCTGGCCGGAAGGCCGGACCACCGCCGGCACCCGGCTCGAGCCGTCGCCGAGCAGGATCACCCGCGCCGAACGCGCGCCCACCCCCGAGATGCGCCCCACGAGCCCCAGCCCGTCCACGACCGCGGCGCCGTCGGCCACGCCGTCCACCCGGCCGACGTTGATCATCACCGACCGGCGGAACGGCGAGCCCGCGTCGGCCATCACCTCGCCGGTGACGAAGGTGAGCCGCGGGTTCAGCCGCACGTTGTTAAGCGCGAGCAGCTGCGCATTCTTCTGCTCGAGCTGGAGTGCCGCCTCGCGCCAGCCCTGCATCCGCTGCAACTCGCGGCGCAGCTCCTCGTTCTGGGCGTAGACACGGGTATAGGCACGCATGTCCGCGAACATGCGCCCCGCCGCCGCGACCGGGCGCAGCGTCCAGTCGAAGCTCGGCACGAAGCGGTCGATCAGGCTGATGCGCAGCTGTTCCACCCGCACATTGTCGATGCGCCAGAGCACGAAGAGCGCGACGAGCACGACGCTCGCAAGCCCGACCAGCAGGCGCCGGACGCCGCGCAGGTAGTTGGGATCGAGCTCGTTCTGGACCGCCACGCCGCCGCCTATGCCCGGGCCTCGAGGTCCGCTGCGGGCCGCATCCGGTGCGCGTCGCGCAACGGCCCGAGCGCCCCCGTCAGTTGCCGAAGTCTATCACATGCGCGAGCTGGTTTTCAAACTCGAGCGACTTGCCGGTCCCCAGCGCCACGCAGCTCAGAGGTTCGTCGGCCACCGAGATCGCGAGGCCGGTCTGCTCGCGCAGCGCAAGATCGAGATCGCCGAGCAGCGCGCCGCCCCCCGTCAGCATCACGCCGCGATCGACGATGTCGGCGGCGAGATCGGGCGGGGTCTGCTCGAGCGCGGTCATCACCGCCTCGACGATGGTCGAGACCGTCTCGTTCAGCGCCTCGGCGATCTGGCCCTGGGTGATCTCCATCTCCTTGGGCACGCCGTTCAACAGGTCGCGGCCGCGGACCTCGATGCGCGCGCCGCGGCCGTCGTCGGGCATCCGCGCGGTGCCGATGGAGGTCTTGATCCGCTCGGCCGTCGCCTCGCCCACCAGAAGGTTGTGCTGCCGGCGCAGGTAGCTGACGATCGCCTCGTCCATCCGGTCGCCGCCGACGCGCACCGACCGCGCGTAGACGATGTCGCCCAGCGACAGCACCGCCACCTCGGTGGTGCCGCCGCCGATGTCCACAACCATGTTGCCCGTCGGCTCGGTGATCGGCATCCCCGCGCCGATGGCCGCCGCGATGGGCTCGGCGATCAGGCCGGCCTTGCGCGCGCCCGCGGCCATCACGCTCTCGCGGATCGCGCGCTTCTCGACCGGGGTGGCACCATGCGGCACGCAGACGAGGATCTTGGGCTTGGCCCA
>JBBQRM010000565.1:0-2081 GCA_038214855.1 Rhodobacterales bacterium
AAGGCGTGGGCCGGGTCCTCGATGCGCCCGTACATATGCGTGCCGCAGGCCTTGCAGGCGTGGCGCCGGATCGTGGCCGAGGGATCGACGACCTCGAGCTTCTCTTCGTGCTCGGTCACCGTCACCTTGTCGCGGCCGACGACGGCGACCTCCGAAAATGTCGCCCCCTGCGGCTTCCAGCACTTGGTGCAGCCGCAGACGTGGTTGTGCGCGGTCTGGCTTTCCACCTTCACGCGGACCTTGTCGGTCGCGCAGTTGCAGCTGAGCGTGCCGCCGGAGAAGCCGGGGCTTGCCTGCGGGAAACCGTCGTCGACCGCGGGGTGGATCTTCACGCCGCTGGTCGATGTCCCGTTCGACGCGGCGGCGGGGGGTTTGCGCGGCGCCTCGCGGCCGCCGAACAGGCTGGACAGCAATCCCATCGTCTCCTCCTTGCGCTTCTTGTGATTATTGCCGCCAGCCTCGACCCGGAGCGCGGCAAATGCAATACGTCCTTGGTCGGGGGCAAAAGCCCGCATCGGGGGAGCCATGGAGCAAGAGACCGTCCACCGCGTGGTCCGCGCCGGCGAGGCGGACCCGGATGCGCCGGCGGCCGGCGATACGGTGACGCTCGACTACGCCGGCCGATTCGTGCGCCGCAAGCGGCTGGTGAGCGACGCAGGGATCTCGCTCATGCTCGACCTGCCCGAGACGGTCTCGCTCGATGACGGCGACATGCTCGTGCGCGGGGACGGCGGGCGCGTGCGCGTCCGCGCCGCGCCCGAGGCCCTGATCGAACTGCGCGCGGGGGGCGCGGTGCTCGCGCGGCTCGCCTGGCACATCGGCAACCGCCATACGCCGGCGCAGATCGAGGCCGACCGCATTCTGATCCAGGAGGACCGGGTGATGGCGGCGATGCTCGGCAAGCTCGGCGCCGAGACCCGCACCGTGCGCGAGCCGTTCCGTCCGGAAGGCGGCGCCTACGGCACCGGCCGCACGCTCGGTCACCACCACGGACCCTCGGGGGCTGCGGCCGATCCCTCCCCCGCGCATTCCGGCTGAGGCATGGAGGTCGCGGCGCCCGCTGCCCTCGATGCGATGCGCGCGGCCCAGATCCTCGCGGCGTGGTTCTCGCCGGCCTATCCGGTGGGCGGCTACAGCTATTCGCACGGGCTGGAATGGGCGCTGGAGGCGGGGTGGGTCACGGGGCGCGCGGGGCTGGAGGCCTGGACGCGCGACCTGCTGGACTTCGGCGTCGCGCGCAGCGACGCGATCCTGCTCTGCCACGCCTGGCGCGACCCCGATCCCGCGCCGCTCGCCGAGCTCGCCGCAGCTCTCGCGCCCTCGGCCGAGCGGCACCTCGAGACCACGGCCCAGGGCGCGGCCTTCGCGCGGACCACCGCCGCCGTCTGGGGTCTCGCGATCCCGCCGATGCCCTACCCCGTCGCCGTGGGCCATGCCGCGGGGCGGCTCGGCCTGCCGCTCGGGCTGACGGCCGTACTCTTCGTCCAGGCCTTCGCCGCCGCAATCGTCTCGGCCGGGGTGCGGCTCATGCCGCTCGGCCAGACCGACGGCCAGCGCATCACCGCCGCGCTGATGCCGCGCGCGGAGGCAGTGGGACGGGCCGCGCTCGGAGCCTCGCTCGACGAGCTCGGGGGAACGGCGCTCGGCGCCGATCTCGCCGCGATGCTGCACGAAACCCAAGGAACGAGGCTCTACCGCTCATGACACCTGCGCCGAAATCCCCGCACGGTCCCCTGCGCGTCGGCATCGGCGGCCCGGTGGGCGCCGGCAAGACTGCGCTGATGGCCGAGCTCTGCCGCCGGATGCGCGACCGCTTCTCGATCGCCGCGGTCACCAACGACATCTACACCCGCGAGGATGCCGAGTTCCTGATGCGCGCCCAGGCACTGCCGCTCGAGCGGATCATCGGCGTCGAGACCGGCGGCTGCCCGCACACCGCGATCCGCGAGGATGCCTCGATCAACCTCGCCGCGATCGACGAAATGGTCGCACGCTTCCCCGACCTCGACCTGGTGCTGATCGAATCCGGCGGCGACAATCTCTCGGCGACCTTCTCGCCCGAGCTCGCGGACCTCACGATC
>JBBQRM010000566.1:0-2075 GCA_038214855.1 Rhodobacterales bacterium
CGCCTGCCGCGTCTCATCGCGGCGCAGGCGCCGGCCCGCCCCGCCGCGTCGAACCCGAGCCCGTGCAGGATCGCCGCCGCGCGCGCCTCGGCCGAATGCGCCTCGATGTCGATGAGCCGCGTCTGGATCTCGGCGATCCGATGCGCGTCGCGGGCCACCTCCGCCTCCGCCGTCAGCGCGGCGCGTTCCTCGTCCGCGGCGAGCACGGTGTCGATCAGGCTGTCCGCGCTCGCCGGCGCCTCCTGCGCCACGCCGCCGATGCGGGCGCGCCGCGGCACCTCGATCTCGCCGCCGTCGAGCGCCAGTTCGCCGCGGATCAACCGCAGCAGCGTCGTCTTGCCGGTGCCGTTGCGGCCGACGAACCCGACCTTGTGCCCCGACGGGATCAGCGCCGAGGCGTCGTCGAACAGCCGCTTTCCCTGAAGCGTGAAGGTGACATTGCGAAAGCTCAGCATGGCCGCGGATCTGGCGCGGCTATGAGGGCTTGTCAACCGAGCGCGGTCACGCCCATCCTGTTAACGAAGCTTGCCATCCGGTAAATTCGGCGCGAAAAGCCGTTTCTTTTCAATAGCCATATGCGGCTTTCACAGTGAAAGGCATGCAGGTGCGCACGCCACACATCTCAAACCGCTTTCGCCCCCCGGACCTGCATGATAGGTCCCGCCCCGAGCTGGGGCCCTGCCGCCGGCGCGGACCAACGGGAGCCCCTCATGGCGACGCAGCGCACCTTTTCGATCATCAAGCCCGACGCCACGCGGCGCGACCTCACCGGTGCCATCAACGCCAAGCTCGAGGGCGCGGGCCTGAAGATCGTCGCCCAGAAGCGGCTGCACCTCACGCTCGCCCAGGCCCAGGCCTTCTACGACGTCCACAAGGAGCGCCCCTTCTTCGCCGAGCTGACCGAGTTCATGAGCTCCGGGCCTATCGTCGCCCAGGTGCTCGAAGGCGAGGACGCCATCGCCAGGAACCGCGAGGTCATGGGCGCGACCAATCCCGCCGAGGCCGCCTCCGGCACGATCCGCAAGGAGTTCGCGCTCTCGATCGGCGAGAACTCGGTGCACGGCTCCGACGGGCCCGACACCGCCGCGACCGAGATCGCCTATTTCTTCGCAGGCCTCGACATCGTCGGCTGAACCGCCGGCACCGGGACCGGCAGGCTCACGCCAGCATCGCGAGCTTGCCCCGCTCGCCCGCCGCGAAGCGCCGCAGCACCGCCGGATAGAGCCGGTGCTCCATCGGCAGAAGCCGTGCCGCCAGCGTCGTTGGCGTGTCGCCGGCCAGGACCGGGATCACCGCCTGCCCCAGGATCGGGCCGGCGTCGAGCTCTGCCGTCACCTCGTGGACCGTGCAGCCGTGGACGCACATTCCGGCCGCGAGCGCCCTCGCATGGGTGTCGAGCCCGGGACAGAGCGGCAGCAGCGAGGGATGGATGTTGAGCATCCGCCCGCGCCAGCGCGCGACGAAGCCGGGCGAGAGCACCCGCATGAACCCCGCGAGACATATGAGCTCGGCGCCCGCCGCCTCGAGCGCGCCCTGCACCTCGGCCTCGAAGCCCGCGCGGTCGCGGCCGCGGTGCAGGGCGCAGGCGGTGGGCAGGCCCAGCGCCGCCGCGCGGTCCAGCCCCGCGGCGCCCGGCTCGTTCGACAGCACCAGGCAGACGCGCGCCGGATGGGCGGGATCGCCCATGTCGCGGGCGAGCGCGAGCATGTTCGAGCCCGCCCCCGAGATGAGGATCGCCGTGTGCCTGCGGTTCACGGCGCCGAAGCGAAGCGCAGCCCCGGCGGCCCGCCGACGCGACCCAGAACGTACACCGTCTCGCCCGCCGCGCGCAGCGCCCCAGCGAGCGCCCCGGCCCGCTCCGGCGCGACCGCCGCCACCATGCCTATGCCGCAGTTGAAGGTGCGCAGCATCTCGTCCCGTTCGAGCCGCGCCCGGTCGCGCAGCCAGGCGAAGACCGGCGGCAGTTCCCAGGCGGCGAGGTCGACCTCGGCGCCCAGCCCCTCGGGCAGCATCCGCGGCACGTTCTCGACGAGCCCGCCGCCGGTGATATGTGCCAGTCCGTGGACGCCGCCGCC
>JBBQRM010000567.1:0-2070 GCA_038214855.1 Rhodobacterales bacterium
GCGCGCCGTCCAGCAGGAGCTCAAGCGGCGCACCGTCAAGGTCAGGGTCTTTCCCGGCGAAGACGCCCTCGAGCGCCTCGTCTCCGCCATCCTCGTAGAGATCGACGAAAAGTGGGCCGTCGACACGAAGGCCTACATCAAGTGGGAGTGCCAGGATGCGTGATCACGCCGCCGCGGAAAGTCCAGACATCAGGTTGCTCAATCGCTCAACGCTTCGTTGACACGCGGGTGCGAGCGCACCGCATAGTCGAGCGGCGCCACGGACGGGGCCGCCGGCAGAGCGGCCTGCGGTACGGGCCGGCGTGCCGCAGGCGTCGGCCGGGGAGCGGGCCGCAGCGCAGGGACGGGCGGGGTAATGTGCGTGATCGCCAGACGCGGCGGCAGCGTTGCGGCGAGGACCTTCCGCACGATCCGAAGCGGCTCGGCTTCGCCACCGGCGAGGTCGGAAACATGAGCAAATCTACATTTGCCGTCGCCCGGCTCCGGGCCTTTGTCGGCGACGATCAACTGCGTCTCCACGGCGGTGCCGTTCTTGCGGTAGACGCTGCCGGGGACAGTGATCGCAACATGCACCTGCGCGCTTCGGGTCAGTGCCGCCCAGTGCCGCGGTTGCCGCTCCGGGCCGAACCCGGTCGGCATGATGGCGACGAGCCGCCCGCCGGGTGCGAGCCGCTTCAGCGCCGAGGTGAGATGCCGCGCCGCGACGGTCGAATCGTCGGCGCGGTCGAATGACGATGAGAACGGTGGATTCATCAGCACGACCGCGGGCAGGACATGGCGCGCGAGCACATCGTCGAGGGTCGCGCCGTCGTGGCCGCTGACGGATTGGCCGAAGACGATCCCGAGCAGCGCTCGGCGCCGCGGGTCGATCTCGTTGAGCAACAGCGTGGCGCCGGCGCGCTTCGCACAGGCCGCCAGCGCGCCGCAGCCGGCCGAGGGCTCGAGCACCAGGTCGCCCGCGTTGAGCGCCGCGGCCTCGGCCGCGACGGACGCGTAGGGCAGGGGGGTCGAGAACTGTTGCAGGCGTATCTGCGCTTCGGAGCGCCGGGTCTGGGTCGGGCGGTGCGCCTCGTCCGCGATCAGTGCCGCGAGATCGCGGTCGCCGGAAGCGACGAGCGCCAGCGCGCTCGCTGCCTCCAGCACGTCGTAGGCCGTGCGCCAGTCCCAGGCGCCGGTGGAGGCGGGACGCCCAAAGACGCGCTCGAGGCCGCGCTCCAGCGCGCTGGCGGTGATCAGCCGGCCGGCGGCGATGTCGCGGGCAAGGGGGTGCAAGGCGGCGGCGAGGGCGATCGGGTCGAGTCCGCGGGCGGGGGCAGGGGTGCTGGGCATGGGGTCTTCTCCTCTTTCTTTCCGAAGCCCGTCCGGGCTCGGAAAAGGAGAAGCCGCCCTTGCATCTTTTCCTCGGCGCGCCGCCGCCGTCGGTGGGGCGCCTGCTCGGGAAGACCATGAAAGCCGGATATCCAGGCGCGGGAGGTCTGGATGCAGAGCAGGCAGCGGTCATCCGATGCACGGAGATGACGGCGAACGGGGCTGGTAATGACCCGCTCCTGCGGCGTTTCAGCCGAGCCGCCCCACCGAACTCGATGAGCGCCGACTTTCGGAGACATCTATAGCTTGGTGGCTGGCCCGTTGCGACGGGGCCAGCTACGCACGGCACTGTCGCGGGGGTGCGGGATCGATGCCGGATGCAAGGTCGGGTCATGAGATGAAGGGGCGCGACACAGTCCTGACCCACGGCGTCCTCAGCGAGCATCCCGAGGACCTGCTGCATGGCACTGGATGGCGCGCTCTGTGGGCAGTGTTGCGCGAAGCGACGATGCGGCTCTGGAGCGACGACGCGTTCGGCCTGGCTGGGAACGTGGCGTTCCGCGCCTTGCTGGCGATCTTTCCCTTCCTGATCTTCACGAGTTCGCTGACCGCCTTTATCGGTGACCAATCCATGGCCGACGCACTCATCGCGTTCCTGATCGCGATCGTCCCCCCGGCGCTGGTCGATCCGATCGTGTCGGAAGTGCAACAGGTGATGACGGTACAGCGCGGCGGGGTGCTCAGCATCGGCATCCTGCTGAC